>DASXPQ010000333.1:0-2639 GCA_036493575.1 Pirellulales bacterium | reverse complement strand
GATTTTTTTCGGCGTCGATTGCGCGATCGAAAATCTTATCCATCTTGTCAGGGGTTAGCACAGATTTTCTAGTCTGCGCAGCATTGGTGCAACATTTGGCGCAACGTTTTTTTCAGCGTTAGGCTGGATGTCGTGGGTTGGCGCTCTTACATTTTGCGGCTTGCGGTCAAGTCGTCCCACCGACTAAACCACCACGTTCCGTTGCCATCTTGATAGACGGAAAGGGCAGCGTTGTCACCATTGGGGGCAATGTACCATTTCCCAGATTTGCCAATGACGTGCTGTACGTCAACCACGAGCATCGGTTGGGTAACTTGCGACCAGATTTGAACCTTCCAAGTCGCCCCTTTGTCAGCCGTCAAAAGGCGTCGCAAATAATCGGCGATCTCGTTCTCTCCTTTGAAGCGCTTCGAATCAAACGACACAATTTGCATTGACGCGATATTGTTGGCGAAAATCTTTGAAAGCGGGCCGTAGTCGTCGTTATCATCCGCCTTTGAATTGGCGATCTCTTTAGGAAGCGTATCCGGCAAAGGAGTTTGCTTTTCGGCAGACGTAATTTTTATTTTCTCGACTGCTACACTCTTCTCGAATGGCACGGCGTCAAAAGTCGTGGTGACAATAAAAAATGGCTTATAATGCAGTTTAGCGTCGTCAGTTTTGACAAATTCACCGCTTTCGTATCCCTTGAAACGATAGTCTTGCCCTCGTTCGAGCTTGACGCCGCGAATCTCAATATCGACCCCAGCGCCCCAGGCACCATTTGCGGATTCAGTAACTAACATCGAATTGGGTATTTTAGCTCCGTTGCGCGGCTCGACGGATGCGCCGGCTATTTCCTGAACAGTCCCAATTGGTCTGAGCAAGACGCCGTGAATGATCGTCTCGCCGTGAATTAGGTCGAATGCCGAAACCGTCGTCGGGTCAGCGGCAACCACGGGCGAGCATATTGTCATGGTCGCTAAAAACAGAATCGTTGCGCGCATCGAAATCCTCCATTGTTAAATTGCCGGTTTCTAATTTAACCGAAGAAAAATCGTGGCGATCGTAACGCGTTGGTAACTAGTCGAAATCCAATGGCCGCGATCCGGGCTTCCGTTGCCCGCCGTTGGGCTTGGGTACTTCCGGCGGTTTGATGCCCAGCTTGCCCTCGACCAACAACCCTCGAGGTGCTTTATGTCCGAAGTGACATTCATTCATAGTCGCAAGCAAGCAATCGACGGTATCCAATACGCGAGTAGCATCTAGCGCTATCCAGCGTATTTCAGGGCTTTTGGAATTGCGACGACTGCGAAGGCAGGATCAAGCCGGCCATCGACGGCCCACCGGAAGACATAGTGATTGCCGAATGCCAAAAGCCTATCGTGCTACATCATGCCCCAACTCATACTAAGACGGCAGGCCGGCGGCCGATAGTGGCATGAAGAATTGGTAAAAGCCAGATTGTGGATACCCTTGGGACGAAATTCTCGTTATCCTAGCGGCGGTTGGTGTTCAACACGCAATTTCAAACAAGGGCTTATCATGGCAAAGAAGAAAAAAGGAACGATCCGCAAAATGGTTGAGACCGTTGAAGGCTGGGTCGGAATGAAACCGGCAAAGAAAAAGACGAAAGCCAAGCCGAAAGCCGGTGCAAAGAAGAAAAAGGCAAAAAAGAAATCGCGCTGATTCGCTACTGCGGTTTCGGCAGCGGTGCTGTCCATTGGTCCCAATTGTCGCCACGATCGATCCATAGTTGGCCAGTGGCTGTATCGAAAATCAATTTTGGCCATTCGTTTCGCGAGTGTATTGAAAGCGGCCCGGAACCGGTTCGTAGTGTGCGGGGCAACGCGCGCTTAGCCACCAACCAAGTGCAAGCGCAACCACGGCTGTAAACCAGAGCAAGTCGCGGATTGAAAAGCAGGGCTTCATACCCGCATTGTAGCCACCGGCCCGGCGCCGGCATATCAATTCGCAAACCCGTGACGAGGAATTGCAATACATTTCGCGGCCCGAACCAAATCACGCCACTCTGCAGCAAGCCCGCAAAGCTTTGGGCTTGGAATTAGCGGCGTTCGACTACGGTTACACCCCCGACGGACGAATGATTGTGTGGGAGGCGAATCCGTTTCCGCATTTCTTGTTCGCCAGAAAGCGTTTGCAATATAAAAACCCAGCGATGCACCGCACGATGCTGGCCATCTTGCATTTGTATTTCACCTCAGCCGGATTACCTGTTCCAGAGGAAATTGCCGAAGGACTAGCGCTCGATTTTGAGGCCGTGCAGAGCCGCTTTCAAATCGTCCGCAAAACCAATCTGCTCGACCGCCTGCTGGCGTTTCCGCTGTCGTTTCCCAAATGGCCAGCATGAGTGCGAGCCGAATCCTTCCACTCTGCTAAATCGCAGAAAATAATATGGAACAAGAATTTTGGGCAATTACGACGCATTTCAATCCGATGCGCTGGCGGCGGCGGTTAGACAACTTCCACGTTTTTCGTAAACATTTGAAAGTTCCGCTGGTGGCGGTCGAACTCGGATACGATGACCGCTTCGAGCTGCAGCCGAACGACGCCGATATTTTGGTGCAAATTCCCGGCATCGACGTCATGTGGCAAAAGGAGCGTCTGTTCAACGTGGCGCTGAGCCACGTTCCCCAGAC
>DASXPQ010000332.1:0-9065 GCA_036493575.1 Pirellulales bacterium | reverse complement strand
ACCGACGTTTAACCACCCAGGACTAAGTCCTGTTGTGTGACCCGTCGCTACTGACCGCTGGCTTGTAGAAGTCGTCAACATAAGCGTCGTCCTTTCAAATTCATTCCTCCGGCCGTGCCGGATTGCAGGATTGCAGGATCGCTCTATCAGATCATCATTTTCTTCCAAACTGCATTGAACGGCCCGTTCACTCGCTGTTCATTACAAACCCTTTGTCCCTCGCCCCTCTCTCAACTTTTCTTTCCTTTGCTGCCGCCGGACAGGTCGGTAATCAACTTGACCAAGGGCAGGAACAAAGACACCACAATGAAGCCCACCATCAGGCCCAGGACCACAATCATCAACGGCTCCAGCAAACTAACCAGACTTTCCGTGAGCACGGCCACCTCTTCGTCGTAGGTGTCGGCCACCTTGTAAAGCATGGTGTCCAATTCGCCGGTTTCTTCGCCGACATCGACCATGTTGACCACCAAATCGTCGACGACCCGCTGCTTCACTTTCGTCAAATACAACAGCAAACCAACGGGCCCACCCACAAAGCAAAACCAAAACAGGGCCGTAATGGCGTTAAACGGCGGCGCGGAATGTTCCTTGAGCGGCTTGGCAATGCTTTCTCCTTCGCGAATCGATTCGCTCACTTTGCCGTACAACCGCTCGAACATGGCGTTGCCAGACGTATCGCGGGTAATGTTCAGCGCTTCCAAAATCGGTACGCCGCTGGATACCAGGGTGCCCAAGGTACGCGTGGTGCGCGCCATAATATTCTTTTCCACCAATTGCCCGAACACCGGCACCTTGAGCGTGAATAAATCCCACCCAACGCGCCCATAATTGAATTTGCGCAATAGCTTCACGAACAACCAAATCGTCACGGGAATGCCGGGAATCAAAAACCAGAAGTGCACCGTCGCGTACGACAGTTTGATAAGCAGCATCGTCGGCGTGGGCAGCGTGGTTTTGAAATCTTCGAAGATTTTTTGAAACGCCGGCACGATTTTGAGCATGATAAAAACCAAAATGCCCACGGCCACCGTGACGACCACCACCGGGTACACCATGGCCCCTTTGACTTTTCGCTTGAGCGATTCAGACCGCTCCTGGAATTCAGCCAGACGGCGTAAAATGACTTCTAGCGCACCGCCTGCCTCGCCCGCTCTGATCATGTTCACGTACAACCGGTCGAAGGCTTTGGGGCTTTTCCCCATCGCTTCGCTGAGCGTCGCCCCGGCTTCAATTTCGTCGCACACATCCATCAAGCTGTTTTTTAATCGGCCCGGCTTCTGTTGCCCTTCCAGAATTCGGAGGCTGCGCAAAATCGGCAAACCGGCGTCCTGCAAAATCGAAAGCTGACGCGTGAAGGTAGTCAGCACCTTGCTGCTGACACCGCCGATGGCCAGCCCGCGCTTCTTTTTGCCACCGGCCTTTTCCGATTTCTTCTTCCGTTCCTTCTTCACCGAAATTCGGGTGACGAAGTAGCCCATCTGCCGAATCGTTGCCTGGGCCTCGGCCTCGGTGGGGGCCTCGATCATGTCCTTGATTTCTTGCCCGGTCGAATCCATTGCCTCAAATTGAAAGGTGGGCATAAGGCACCGAGTTGTCGAAAGGGGTGAGGGCCGAGTATGAAAAACTAGGATTCAGGATTCCAGACGCACAAAACCGGGTTAGTAACTCTTTCTAATTTCAAATTTTGGATTTCGCATGTGCTGCGCTGCGGCTTACGCTTCCACAATGGTTTCGCGAACCACTTCTTCCACCGTCGTGGTGCCATCGTATACGGCCTGCATGCCGGCATCACGCAGCGTGACCATGCCAATGCCGCGGGCCGCCGCCCGAATTTCGTCGGTCGAGGCGTTGCGCATAATCATGTCGCGCAGGTCGTCGTTCAGGTGCATCAGCTCGAACAACCCCACGCGCCCCTTATAGCCGCTGCGGTTACAAGCATCGCAACCTTTGCCCCGATAAAACTTCTTTCCGACCACGTCTTTGGGCTTCAAGTCCAATTCCGCCAGCACGTCGGCCGTTGGCGTTATTTCTTCCTTACACTGCGCACAAATGCGCCGGACAAGCCGCTGTGCAAGTACTGCTTCCAAAGTGGCGGTGATCAAAAACGGCGGCACGCCCATGTCGCGCAAGCGAGTAATGGTGCTCGGCGCATCGTTGGTGTGCAACGTGCTGAACACCATGTGCCCGGTCAGCGAGGCTTGCACGGCAATTTCCGCCGTTTCCACATCGCGAATTTCCCCTACCAAAATAATGTCCGGGTCTTGCCGCAAAATCGATCGCAGGCAATTGGCGAACGTATTGCCAATCGATGCGTCAATTGGCACTTGCACCAAACCGTCGATGTCGTACTCCACAGGATCTTCAGTCGTAATCAGCTTGTCTTCAATCGTGTTCAACTCGCTGAGTGCCGCATACAGCGTGGTCGTTTTGCCCGAACCCGTCGGCCCGGTCACCAGCACAATGCCGTTGGGTTTGTTGATTGCATGCCGAAAGTCGGACAGCGTTTGGCCGTCCAAGCCCACTTTGTTCAAATTGAGTTGCACTACGGACCGATCGAGCACCCGCAGCACCACGCTTTCGCCGAACATCGTTGGGAGCACGCTGACGCGCATGTCGACCGGGTGTCCGCCGACCGTTAGTTCAATCCGGCCATCCTGCGGCAAACGGCGTTCGGCAATATCCAAATTCGCCATCACTTTAATGCGCGTGGTAATGGCAAATGCCAGGTGCCGCGGCGGTGGAACCATTTCATACAGCACGCCGTCGGCCTTGATGCGAATCCGGAATTCATCTTCAAACGGCTCAAAGTGCAAGTCGCTGGCGTGATCGCGAATGGCCATCAGCAGCACCATATTCAGCAGCTTCCGCACCGGTTCGCTGTCGGCCATGGCCTCCACGCTGGTTAGGTCCAACGGACCTTCGGTCCCTATCGCGTTGGCGGCATCCTTGAGCGCTTGGTCGTCCTCCATATTGGCCACCAAACTCTCCACGCTTTCGGTGCCAGAGGCATAGTACTTTTCCAGCGCCCGTTGCACGTCGCGCTCCGTAGCCACCATCGCTTTAATGTCGTAACCCAACAGCGTTCGCAGTTCGTCGCGAATCGTTAGCTTTTGCGGATCGCACATCGCCACGGTCAGCGTGTCGTCCTCAAACTCGATGGGAATCACTCGGTACAGCTGCGCCATCGGCTCCGTAACTCGAGCTAGCACGTCGGGCGCAATCTCCAAATCTCCCAAGTTCACCACCCGCATGCTCATTTGCTCGGCGAGCGCCTGAGACAGTTGCTCTTCGGTAATGTAACCAAGCGACTCGGCCACCTTACCCAACAATTCCCCCGACCGGCGCTTTTGCTCTTCCAGCAACAGCTCCAATTGATCTTCCGTAATCATCCCCAGGTCGACGAAAATCTGACCGATGCGACGAATGGCCATAGTGAGGCGTGGGGTTTGGGGATTCAGGGTTCAGATAATGAAAAATTTGCGACTAACACCGCTGCTTAAACTCGATGATTACGTGCGGTCATCCACATCTTGCTCGTCGTCGAACAGCCCGCGCTTGGCGTTGGCAATCCGCTTGACCAATTCGTCCGCGTTGTTGGCCTTGCCGATCACTTCCTCTTCAATCACTTTGCCTTCCTGCCACAGCTTGAAGAGGTGGTCGTCCAGCAACTGCATGCCGACCTTCGCCCCCGTTTGAATTGCCGAATTGATACGGAATGTTTTGTTTTCGCGAATCAGGTTGGCAATGGCTGGATCGACCACCAGCATTTCGTAAGCGGCACAGCGCCCGCCGCCGATTTTTGGCAGCAGCGCCTGCGACAACACGCCAATAATGGCCGTCGACAACTGCACCCGAATTTGTTCCTGCTGATTGGTCGGAAATACGTCAATAATGCGGTTCACGGTTCCTTGGGCACCCGTCGTGTGCAACGTGCCAAACACCAAGTGCCCTGTTTCCGCCGCCGTAATGGCCGCTTCAATCGTCGCCAGGTCGCGCATTTCACCCACCAAAATCACGTCCGGATCTTGTCGCAAGGCGCGGCGAATCGCTTCCGAAAAACTCGGCACGTCCACGCCCACTTCGCGCTGATTCACCGTCGACTTTTTGTGGTAATGATAAAATTCGATCGGATCTTCAATCGTGATGATGTGATGGTCGATCGTGTCGTTAATGTAATCCACCATGCTGGCCAACGTGGTGCTCTTCCCGGAGCCGGTCGGCCCCGTCACCAAAAACAAACCACGGGGCCGGTGGCACAACGGCTTAATGACTGGCGGCGTGCCCAATTGATCAAACGTCAGCAGCTTGTTGGGAATTTGCCGCAGCACCATCCCCACGTTGCCGCGCTGCTTGAAAATAGAACAGCGGAATCGGCAATAATCGCCAAACGCCATGCCAAAGTCCGATCCTCCCACTTCCGCCAACTCCTGCTGGCAGCGGTCCGGCGCAATGCTCTTCATCAGCGCGGTGGTATCGTCCGCCTCCAGCACCTTGGTTTCCAGCTTCCGCATCCGGCCGTGCAACCGCAGCACCGGCGGCTGACCTACCGCAATATGTAAATCGCTGGCGCCTTGCTTGACCACAGCGTGCAACAATTTGTCGATTAACAACGTACCCATGAAATCTCCCAGAATTCACATCCAGCTAACACGACGGTCCCCGGCGGCGTGACGGCGGGCAAAAGCCAATTGACCACGGCTCCAGCGCGATTTGACTACAGCGCTCCAGCGCCAATCGCCCAGATGCATGGGCCGCTAGATCGCTCTTCTTTGTCCGTTCCGTCAACTCAGTCCAATTCGCCAATGCAGTTCGTATCGCCCACTGGCGAATTTTGACGAACTGACTACCAATCCCCGACTGTAGACGGCTTCCCCAATGGCTCGACGGCCCGGGTCTAGAGCCCATGGATAAGGTTAGGGGGAAGCTCCATCCGTACAGATTGCCAGCAAGATTATTCGTACCGTTGCCAGCAGACTCAAGTTTTGGCCCAATTAGCCCACTTAAAGTGTCTTGGGTTGGCGGTTTTGGACTTCCGAAGGCGGTACACTTCATGGCCGTTTAGTCTTCTACTTTCTTGGCCACGCGCATCAACTCCTCCAGCGTCGTAATGCCCTTCAGTACCTTCGAGATGCCGTCGTTGTAAAGCGTTGTCATTCCAAGGTTAACGGCCGCTTTGCGGATCACCTGCGTGGCAGCTCCCTCAAACGCCAACTCACGGATCTTCGATGACATAATCATCAGTTCAAAAATCCCTAGCCGGCCTTTGTAACCGCTTTTCGAGCAATGGCCGCAACCCTTTCCCTTCATAAACGTGGCATTGGCGGCCATTTCCGGCGTAATGCCGGCCGTTTTCAGCACAGACTCGTTTGGGCGGAAAGGCTGTTTACATTTCGAACAAACAACGCGTACCAACCGTTGTGCCAGCACGGCAATAATGCTGCTAGAGACCAAATACGCCGGCACTCCCATGTCGATCATACGTGTAATAGCACCGGGCGCATCGTTCGTATGTAGTGTACTGAAAACCAAGTGTCCAGTCAGAGATGCCTGTATCCCCATCTGTGCTGTCTCGGCGTCACGCATTTCGCCCACCAGAATGATGTTTGGCGCTTGCCGTAACATTGAGCGGATGATCGATGCGAAGTCCAGCCCAATGCTGTGGCGGACTTCCACCTGGTTGATGCCTGGCAGGTAATACTCCACCGGGTCCTCGGCCGTGATGATTTTCGTATCCGGCCGGTTCAGCTCGTTTAGCGCCGCATATAAAGTGGTCGTCTTCCCGGAGCCCGTCGGCCCGGTCACCAAAATGATGCCGTTGGGGCGTTTAATCAGCCCTTTGAAGTGCCGGAAATCCTCCTCTGACAGACCCAACTGCCGCACCCCCACCCGAATGCTGTCTTTATCCAGAATTCGCATCACCACCGACTGCCCGTGACTGCTCGGTAGCACGCTCACCCGCAAGTCGATGTCTTTCCCGCCGGCGTTCACTTTAATGCGCCCGTCTTGCGGCCGCCGGCGCTCGGCAATGTCCAATTTCGACAGAATTTTGATGCGGGAAAGCAGTGCGCTGGCCAACCGCTTCGGGGGGCTGTCGCGCTCGACCAATACGCCGTCAATTCGGTACCGGATCCGCAGCCGATCTTCAAACGGCTCAATATGAATGTCCGACGCCCGTAGCTGCACCGCCTCGCCAATAATCAATTGCGTCAACCGCACAATCGGCGCGCTGGCTTCATCGACCACTTCCTCGTTGCCGGTTGATTCTTGGGCCGTTTCGGTAAAGTCGATAGCCGTATCGGTAAATTCCTGCAGCATCGAGTCGGCGCTTTCGCCGTCAATCTGCCCGTAGTGCTTATTGATCGATTCCAGAATGATGTCGCGCGGCGCCAGGGCAATTTCGATGTTCCGATTCAAAATGAACCGCAGCTTTTCCCGCGTGTCATAATCCAACGGGTCGCTCATAATCACTTTCAGCGTCCCGTCGTCTTCGCTCAATGGCAGCACGGCGTTTTCCCGCGCCACCGACTCGGGCACCAATTCCACAATCGACGGCGGAATAACCACCTCGTTCAAGTCCACAAAGTCAAGGCCGTGCTCCTGCGCCATGGCGCGCATCACTTCGTCGCCGTTGGCGTAGCCCAGGCGGATCAACTCCTCGCCGACGGGCTTGCGCGATTCCTTGGAAAGCTTTTTGGCCTCGGCCAATTGCTCCTGGCTGATGACCCGTTTGCGAATCAGAATTTCAGCAAAAGTTGCCATTACGTTTTATAAATTCGTCCCTGTCCGCTGGTGGGAAAGGACCGAGTTAAGAGGTGACTTCAAGGTGCAAAATCGACCCACGAAATAGGCCGGGTCAAGGCTGCCAAGCAGCGCAGCTTCATGCCGCTTGAGCTTAGTCAAACCACTGCGCTCTGAACAGCAGGCGGCGTTCCGGCGTAACCGCCCACTAGCGCAAACAATGTTCCCATAACTCCCACATCGGGCACTGGTTTCTGGCGAGCGGCGAACTCCCTTCGTCGCCGTCCCTCATTCTCAACAAACCATTGCCCACTATCTATTTAGAGTAATGGGGCCTAGGGCAAGTGTCAATCAATTCGCAGGGGTTCCCGGGCCGGAAACGTGGCGTTTTACCCGAGAAATAGCCATGGTTTGGCTTAATCGGGTGGATACCCGTTGGGGTGGAGAGTGCGGAATGACGGCGGGAGCGTTTTTGCGCGGGTAAAATGCCGGGCATGTTTAAGCAATCGTACAGCATGGCAAGTTTGCTGGCGGCCACCTGCTTCATTGCCGTGGGACTGGAGTTCGTCGTGGCAATGCAAAATGAAACCATTCCGCAGCGGTTTCTCAGGTGCATTCCGATGACGTTTTTCTTCGCCCTAGCGGCCGGCTTGATCTACACTCGCCGGCCAATTCGGTTCGCCCTGCTGATGGTTCTGGTGATATTCGTGGTGATGTCGGCGCTCTTAATCATCATGATGCTGTTTTTAGCGGTGTTTGGAAAGCATCGCTGAACGACAACACCGGGTGCCGGCTGCTTTTGATTAGCCGCGGGGCGCTAGCCCCCGGTTTTAAAACAGCTTCTATTTCGTAACTTTCGATCCCGGCGGCGACGCAATGGGTGCCGGCTCTTTATCCAAGAACTTGTGAATCGGAACCTCATAGTTAGCTAACCACTGCTGCGGCTTGCCGTCGAACCGGTCGGTTAGGATCCGAATCTGGGCGCGGTCTAAAAATTCCTTGCGTATCTGCACCTGCCCCACGCGTCGGCCATCTTCGGTCAGTTTCAACTTGATCGGCGCCTTCACGTCATACGCGTGGCCCCCCTGACTGTCGACCTCCGGATTCATCGCAATCACTTCGATCGAATAAAAGGGCTTCAATCTCCCTTCGTCGGCAAGTGTAAACTCGATGGTCACTTTGTCGCCACCAGTGTCGTTCACCTGCACGTCGTACTTTAGCCCCCACTCGTCTTTCTCTGGTCCCAGCACATTATAAATCGCCCAACTGCGGCCAGATGTCAGTAACACTACTGCGACAACCAACATCGCCTTCACCGCGACAACCAAAGCTCTTGCCAAGCGTGATAATCCATTGCCCATGGCGCGTTCACCTTTTAAAAGTGCGGGAGCGTTGTAGCCGATCCGAGCATCGGACCTCGGCTTGTGCCCAGCCAGCGGCGTATTCAAGCCGCGGACATCAATTCGGGCAATATCAATTCTCATCACACGCTGCAGCCCTAATGGCGTATTTTCGCTTCTAACCTCATCAGCCTCAGGCTTTGTTCAAGCGAGCCGAATTCTGCGAGAATTTGCGTGATTTATTTGCAACCGCCATTCTGGCTATTTAGAATACTCGAACTAGGCGACGAAATCATGGATGGCCGTTTGTACGGATGTACAGATATCTCTGCCATTCTCGGTGTCAATGGCAAAGAACCACGACACCTTTTCTCTACTCATCTTGGAGCCATCAACATGAATGTCCAGCTTCGCAATTTGTTTAGGTCCGTAAAACCAGCGTCGCAGAAATCAACACGCCGAGACCTACGATTTGAACGGCTGGAGCATCGCGAAGTGCCGGCTGGCCTGCTCGCCGTTGGCGTTATTAGCCCGGGCACTGGTCCAGTTGTGGCGCTGTATCACGACACGAACGACGACACCGTGCCCGATAGCGCTCCGATTGCCACCTTTCCGGTGCTTAATCCGTCCTTCAAAGGGAGCATTCACGTCGCGGTCGGACATTTTACCGACACCGTCAACATGCAATTAGCTGTTGCCGGCGGCTCAGGCGGGTCTAACTCGTCGCCGACTATACAAATCTTCAAGCTCGATGCCAACGACGTGCCCGTCACCGACCCCCCCGAGACGTTCCTGGCTGCAGGCTTCGGTAAAAAAAATGGGTTAAATCTTGCGCGGGAAAAGTCCATCGGCACCGGGCTCGACTCGCTGCTGGTAAGTGCCGATTCCGGCGGGCCCCGCATCAGTGTGTACAACGATGACACCACCATCGGTGGCGCCGTAGCCAACGATGGCTTGCTGGCCAACAGCAGCATCGACACTTTC
>DASXPQ010000331.1:0-8675 GCA_036493575.1 Pirellulales bacterium | reverse complement strand
GTGCACGAAATCGGGCATGCATGCTGCATGTTTCGACAGCAATGCTATCCGTGATGTAAGTGCTATCACTACAAGAAGATCGGCAACTGACTTTGACAGCAATGCATCATTCCGTTAAACCCCCGCCAGCGTGGCCGGTGTAAGAACGGAATCGTCATTACGCAAAAGTCCGAGGAGGACGACATGGATAACAAACCGCAGGAAGTGATTCGGGTAGCTCAAAGCCTTTTCCATCAGAACCCAGACTGGGTCACCTTTTTCCGCGAGGTGCTCGGGCTGGGCGGAATCGTCCGTCAGATGTACCCGACGGCCGACGACCTGACCGAGTTCGAAAAGACTGACCAGTACAACGAAATCCAACAGATGCTAGCCAAGCTGCGCGTGGAAGGCCCGCCGGTGCCCGAAGACAAGGAACCGACCCGGGTGATCACCGTCCGGCTGCCGAAAAGCTTGCATGAGTTTTTGCAAGTGGAGGCCCATGAGAAGTGCACCAGCATGAACCAATTGTGCATTTCGAAATTGGTGCAATGGCTGGACAGCGACCTGGCCGCCAGCAAGACGGGCGGATCGAACGGCCAGAGCAGCACGCCGAAGCCGACGCCAGTGCAGCGGCACGAGCATCAGCCGGCCGGGCTGGGAATGTAGGAATCGGAGAGATCCGAAGCAAACGCTTCTGG
This sequence comes from Pirellulales bacterium, assembly GCA_036493575.1. GTDB lineage: Bacteria > Planctomycetota > Planctomycetia > Pirellulales > JADZDJ01 > DATJYL01. The sequence continues at coordinate 7,998 of DASXPQ010000331.1, read as the reverse complement.
GGGGAGCGAAGCAACACGGCAGTCCAGAGTGAAAAAGCCCAGGGGGTTGCGCCCCTGGGCTTTAAATTCTGCCTGTCGGAAATTGCCGAATAAAAAACGGTTCGGAGCGGACCTGTAAGCCGGGTTTTGTCTTGGCGCGTAGGGCACGGATGCCCGTTGCGCGCCAGAGGCGATCATTTCTCTACGGCGCCGATTGCTCGGCGTCTGCGGTGCGCGAGTCTTGCGACCTGCACACCCTTAGCAGCCTACCCGGAAGTTATGCCGGATCGGACAGATCCGCCGCGACGATTGCTCGCCGCGCTACTTCCTGTTTGGCCTTGCTCCTGGTGGGGTTTGCCAAGCCAGAACGATTGCTCGTTCTGCTGGTGCGCTCTTACCGCACCGTTTCACCCTTACCGGGCGAAGCAGAGTGAGTGGTGAGAGGTGAGTGGTCAGATCGAACGGCATGTTGACCACTGGCCGTACCCAAATCACGGCTTACTCTGCTTCGCCAGGCGGTTTGCTTTCTGTTGCACTTTCCCGAGCCTTGCGGCCGGTGGACGTTATCCACCACCATGTCCTGTGGAGCCCGGACTTTCCTCCCGCCGAAGATATGTGGCCTAATCGCGCCATGAATTGGCCGAGGCCAAGCTTGCGCCCCGGCGTTCGCGTGCGATCGATGCCATCTTCAGCCGGCGATCACCCGGTCCGCTACCGAACCATTGAATTCTACAATACCGACAGGGACGGTGTGCGGCAAGTTCGGGGACAGTAGGCAGTAAGCTGTGAGCCGAAATATGCGCTAGGAAGCCCAATTTTTTTTCCCCTGCCAGGTGTTGCGGCGGAGGAGTTCGGCGTCGAGGGCGGCCCGGAGGGAGGGTTTGTCGAGGCACCAGGCGGGGCCGACGAAATAGTCGGGCGGGGCGTCGCCGCTGATGCGTTCGACGATCATATTTGGGGGGAGCAACTCGAGGAAATCGACGAGGACTTGGATGTACTCGTCTCGCTCCATGAGGCGGACTTCGCCGCGGGCGACTTGATCAGCGAGCGATGTTTCTTTGACAGCGTACAAGTTGTGGAGTTTCACCGAATCTAATTGGAGGCGGGCGACTTCGTGGGCGGTGGCGAGCACGTCGGCGTGCGATTCGCCGGGCAGGCCGAGGATGACGTGAGCGCAGATTTCGAAACCGCGATTGCGGCTGCGGGCGATGGCGTCGAGGAAGGCGTCGTGGTGATGGCCACGGTTCATCCAATCGAGCGAACGGTTGTGAATGGTTTGCAGGCCGTACTCGACAGATAAATATGTACGGGCGGCGAGTTCTTGGAGCAAATCTAAAACATCGTTGGGAACGCAGTCGGGGCGGGTGCCGATGGCGAGACCGACGACGTGAGGATGGCTGATGGCGGCTTCGTAGAGCGGGCGGAGTTTTTCGACCGGGGCGTAGGTGTTGGTGGCGGGTTGGAAATAGGCGATGAACTTTTCGACATCGTAGCGCCATTTCAGACGGCGGATGCCTTCGCTGATTTGGCCTTGGACGTCGCGGGGGGACATGCGGGGCGAACGGCGGCTGGGGCTGAAGCTGCGGTTATCGCAAAAAGTGCAGCCGCCTTTGGCAACTGTGCCATCGACATTGGGGCAGGTGAAGCCGGCATCGATGCTGACTTTTTGGACGCGGCCGCCGAATTTTTTTCGCAAAAAGTAGTTATAGGCGTGATAGCGGAGGCCGTTTTTTTGCCAGTCGGATTGTATAGTTAATGAGGACTGGGCGTTGCGATTTGAAATAGCACCGCCAGCAGATTTGCCGTCCTCCGAAACGGTTAGTGATTGGTGAGCGACAGTTTTTTGGGCTGCGGACGCCATAATCGGTTGACCGTTAGTGGGGGCGTGAATAAATTCAAGAGGGCCATTTGGAAGTTTCGGTATCGTACCCCGGGCGGCAAGCGGAGGCCAGCACAGGGGCGGCTTTCGCTTACTTGTGAGGTGTTCATGTACGGAGAATTGATTCCGGTCGGCGGCGGCGACGACATTACCTTGCTCAAGCCTGAGATTAAGATCGGGCGTCGCGAGAGTTGCGACATTGTGCTGCGCTTTCCGAATGTTTCGGCCCATCATTGCCAGCTGAACCTGGTTGACGGTTATTGGTACGTGAAAGACATGGGAAGCAGCAACGGCATCAAAGTGAACGGCGTGCGGTGCCAGGAAAAGCGATTGGACCCAGGCGATACGCTGGCCGTGGCGAAGCATCAGTACGAGATTAAGTATTCGCCGACGGATTTGGGGGCGCTAGGACCGCCGCCGGCGGAGGTCGATGTGGCGCAACAGCAGATTTTTGGGAAGTCGCTGTTAGAGCGGGCTGGGCTGGCGAAGACACCGATTAAGTTTGCTGACGATGAGAAGAAACGCTTTGACGTGATGAATAACTCGGCCGGCCAGATTAAAGATCACAACAAGCCGGTGTGATGGCCAAACGCAAAATCCGCGCTGATTTTCGGAAGAACCGCAGCGCCCGACAGCGCTCGGGCGATCTGACACGGCGATTTGAGCGCGAAGATTATGACAAACAGGGTGACGAGCCGCGGCAAGAGCGCATCAGCGGTAAAGGGGAACTGACCAGGAAGCGGACAGTCGTCGGCACTCAATCGGACCAAGACAGCGCCGGTTTTGCGGTGCACCCGGATATGAACCTGGCCGATTGCCGGCCGGGACGCGTGTTGGCGGTGTACGGTTTGCTAAGCATCGTTGAGGCGCCGGACGGGACTTATTTTCGTTGCACAACCCGGGGATTGCTCAGAACGCTTTCCACCGATCAGCGGCACGTGGTGGCCGCGGGGGACCAGATTTTGTTTCGCCCTGCGGATTCGCAAGCGATGGGTGCGCAAACCATTGATGCGACCACACCGGAGGGCAACATCATCCGAATTGAGCCGCGGCGCACGGTGCTGAGCCGAACGGTACGCGGCAAGCAGCATGTGATTGCCACGAATGTGGATCAGATGGTGATTGTTTCCAGCGCCGCGCGGCCGAGGATGAAGCCGGGATTGATCGATCGGTTTTTGGTGAGCGCCGAACGTGGGAAACTGCGGCCGGTGATTGTGATTAACAAGATCGATTTGATCGACACGGCAGATTTGCAGCCGCTCGTAGGCGTGTTTAGTCGGATGGGTTATAAGGTGCTATTGGTTTCCGCAACGGAAGGAACCGGCGTTCGACAATTGCGAAACGAGCTGACTGGGCGCTCGAGCGTGATTGTGGGACAAAGCGGAGTGGGAAAAACGTCGCTGTTGAATGCTGCGGAGCCGGGGCTGGATTTGCGCGTGGCTGCGGTGAGCGAGGAGACAGAGAAAGGAAAGCACACCACAACGGCGGCGCGGCTACTGCGGCTGGCTGGCAGCACAGGTTACGTGGTCGATACGCCGGGAGTGCGGCGATTTGAGTTGTGGGACGTGATTCCGGCGGAAGTGGGTGGATTCTTTCGCGATTTACGGCCGTTCATAAATCACTGTAAATATCCCAACTGTTCGCACCGGCATGAGACCGATTGTGCGGTGAAAGACGCGGTGGCGGACGGTTGGTTGGACGCCCGGCGTTATGAGAGCTACTGCTTGCTGTTTGAAGGAGACCAAAGCGAAACGTAGCAAAAAAGTGTTACAAAGTTTGCAGATCGGGCGATATAATGTGGCTCATCGGGTAGAGAAACCGATTAAAATAATAGTGTAGAGACGGCCGCCGAACCAGGCGGCGGAAAGTTTTGTCCTCGAATCACCAGCCCATCATTCACGGCGGCGAGGCACGATGAAGCAAATCGACAGACAGCGATTCCGAGTCGAGCGAAGTTCTGAGCCTCGCGGTCGGTTGGATGGCCATCAACCAGGGAGGCACCTGCCCGCGTGATTGAACTTCAAAGAACGGATAGCGTCGCCAGTGAAACGGCGTTTCTCGTCGGCGTTTTGATGAATGGACGCTCAACCGAGGAACAGCCTCTGGAAGAACTCGAAGGGCTGGCCGTGACGGCCGGGGCCCGCGTGGTGGGCACGCTTACTCAGAAGCGCGACGCGCCTGATGTGACCACTTATCTTGGCAAAGGCAAAGTGGAAGAGCTCCAGCGGCTGGCGGCGGCGGTGGATGCCGACGTGGTGATCTTCGACAACGATTTGGCGCCGAGCCAGACGCGCAATTTGGAACAGATCATTGGGCTGAAAGTGCTGGACCGGACGGAGTTGATTCTCGACATATTTGCCGGTCGCGCGCAGACGTATGAAGCCCGATTGGCGGTGGAATTGGCGCAGATGCAATATTCTTTGCCGCGGCTGAAGCGGATGTGGACGCACTTGGAGCGGATCAAGGCTGGTATCGGCATGCGCGGGCCTGGCGAAAAGCAGTTGGAAGTGGACCGGCGGCTGGTGGAAAAGCGGATTCATGATTTAAGCAGCGAGGTGCAGACGATTCATCGGCGGAAAGAACGGCAGGTGGCAGCGCGAGTCGATCGGATGACGGTGTCGCTGGTGGGCTACACGAACGCGGGCAAGAGCACGCTGATGAACGCGCTGACGGAAGCGGGCGTGCTGGCGGTCGACAAGTTGTTTGCGACGCTTGACACAAGGACACGCCGGTGGCAATTGCCTGGGTGGGGGCCGGTGTTGTTGAGCGATACGGTCGGATTCATCAAACAATTGCCGCACCATTTGATCGCAAGTTTTAAGGCCACGCTGGAAGAAGCGCGGCAGGCAGATTTGCTGCTACACGTGGCGGACGCCAGTAGTCCTGTGGCGCGAGAGCAGATTACGGCCGTGTATGGCGTGCTGGAGGAGTTGGGGATTGAAGCCAAGGATACGCTGCTGGTGCTCAACAAAATCGACGCAGTGATCGACCGTGGACAAGTGGAGATGCTGCTCAATCGATATCCGAACGCAGTGCCGATCAGCGCGCGACGGCGGATTGGATTGGACAAGCTGGCGGACGTGGTCAGCCAAGCGCTGAGCCGAGAGTTTGTAGATGTCGACGTGGAAACGGGCGTGGAAAATGGCCGTTTGTTGGCGTACTTAGCTGCGTATGGCGAAGTGTTATCGCAGCGATTTAACGAATCGCGGGTGGTGGTGCACTGCCGGATTTCGCAGCGGCATTTGGGGCGGTTGAATGATGCCAGTGCGATTGTGCGACCGCACAGCAATGGGAATGGAAAGCCAATCGCCGCCCCAGCGACGAATGTCGATGGAGCAGGAATAGCTCACGGGGAGAGCGCTCGCCCTTCGGCTCGCGGCTAAACTAATTTCTTAAGCTCACTTACTCCCTACTCACCGGCCTGCTGGGTTTCCAATGCGGCGCTCGATTGCTGGAGCACGTGCGATTGTGACGGGCGCCTCCGGAGGGCTGGGGCGAGAGATTGCGCTGGAGCTAGCCCGGCATGGGGCGCGAGTGATGTTGGTGGCGCGGCGAGAAGAAAAGCTGCGTGCGGTGGCGGATGAAATTGCACGCTTGGGGAGCGGTGGAGCGGCTGAGATTGTTGTTGGCGACGTTACCGATCCGGCGGTGCGGCGGGGAGCATTGGATCGAGCGCAAGCTGCGTTCGGGGGGCTCGATATTCTTGTGAACAACGCGGGCGTGGGGACGCTGGCGCGGTTTGAAACTGCCGATCCGCAATTTACGCGGCAAGTGATCGAGACGAATTTTTTCGCGCCCGTGGAACTGACGCGCGCGGCATTGCCACTTTTGAAAGCTGGGCGGCAGCCTATTGTGGTGAACGTCGGCTCGATTCTGGGGCACCGAGCGACACCGCAGAACAGCGATTATTGCGCCAGCAAATTTGCAATTCGGGGTTGGAGCGAATCGCTGCGGATGGAGCTTGCGCCGCTGGGAATCGACGTGCTATTGGTGAGTCCTGGATCGATCGCCACGGAATTCTGGGACAATATCGTCGGCAAGCAAGGGGAAGTTCCGTGGTCGCTGAAAGGCGCGCTGCCGCCGGACGTTATTGCGCGGGCGACGGTGCGCGCGATTGAGCTAGGGAAGCGAGAAATCATTCCGGGAATGCAAGCACGATGGTTCGTGCGGTTGGGGCGGTGGTTCCCGGCACTCTTTGACCGCGTTCTAAAGCGGTTTGCCTAGCAGTAAATTCTCTTGCAGATCGATGATCGGGCAAAGATAATGGTTTGCAGTGCTGTCGGGCAGCAGTCGGCAAGATTACTTCTAGATATACACCACAGAGTGCCGTGCGAGGCTACGATGCAATTTCGCTTTTGGGGTCAGCGTGCGAAAGACCGACGGCGGTTTTCGCGATCCAGCAATTCACTTCGGCAGTTTCAGCGACGGATTCTAGCGCTGGAGCATTTGGAACCACGGGCGATGCTGACCACCGGCATTCTGCTTCTGGATCATACAGGCATGGGGCTGTACAGCCGGGACACCGGTGGGATTCAGGTACACAACGGTGATTTGGTGATCGATTCGCACAATGGCAACGCGGGAGTCGACGTCGGCGCCGGCAGCATTACGGCGACAAACATCCATTCCAGCGGCGGCATCCACGCGCTGGGGTCCGGCAAATTTGTAGGTAGCCTGTCGCATGTGGCAGCGACAGCTGATCCGCTGGCGAGCTTGCCAGTGCCGACGATTACGACTCCGGTGCATGCGGTGGTGCATGCGACTGGGAATCAGACAATTACGCTTTCGCCCGGGACATACAACGGTGGGATTCACGTAGCTGACAATGCCACGGTGAATTTGCAGCCGGGAATTTATTATTTGCAGGGTGGCGGACTGTCGGTGCTCGATAACGGGACACTCACCGGCACGGGCGTGACGATTTACAACGGCGCCAAGACAAAGGCGGGCAAAACACTGATCGGCGGCAATGCGACGGTGAACTTGAGCGCGCCGAGCGACGGTACTTACGCTGGGGTGGTGTTTTTCCAGAACAGCGTCGCGCCGTTTATCGTCAACGGTGGAGACATTCATTTAGTCGGAACGGTTTATGCGCCGAAAGCGCTGCTGTACTTTGCCAGCAATACATCGCTGCATGTGGGAGGAAGCGCGGAAGACGGGTTTAACGGCGAATTGATCTTCAAGGATCTGCAGCGGAGCGGAGCTGGCACCATTTTTGTCGATGCGACCAACAACATCCTGGCCGATTTGGCGATCACGATTACAGACGATAGCGGTTCGGATGGCGAAGACGGAGACGAAACGGATGATCAGGAAGTATCGCCCGCACAGGCGGAGGCAGGGACGGCGATTCCGGGAGAATCGATCACATACACCATTACTGTGACGAACAATGGCCCATTGGCAGTCACGGGGGCTGCGGTGAAAGATACGTTCCCCTCGGCAATCAGCAGCGATACTTACACGGCGGTAGGATCGAGCGGCGCAACAGGGTTTACAACGAGTGGAAGCGGGAACATTGCAGACACGGTAAATTTGGCCGTGGGGGCATCGATCACTTACACGGTGATTGCGAATATCAAATCGTCGGCGACCGGTTCGCTGGCCGACACTGCTACGGTGACGGGCCCGGCCAGTCCAGCGGATCCGAATCTGGCGAACAACACAGCCACGGATACGGTGACATTGACGCCGGAAGCCGATTTGGCGGTGACAAAGACGGACGGCACGACGACGGCAGTCCCCGGCAATTCGACCACGTACACGATTACGGTCACCAACAACGGGCCAAGCGACGTGACCGGCGCGACAGTGAGCGATATGATGCCGAGTGCGTTTACCAGTTTCACGGTGAGCGGATCGAATGGATTTTCCACGTCGGGTGTAAGCGGGGGCTCGTTTACCGATTCCAGCGTGAATTTGGTTAGCGGGGCAAGCGTCACTTACACGGTGACCGGGACCATCGATCCAGCAGCAACTGGCAGTTTGAGTAATACGGCGACGGCATCGACTCCGGACGGAACAACCGAAACCGATCCGGGCGACAACTCGGCGACGGATACCGATACGCTGACGCCGCAGGTCGACTTGGCAGTGGCCAAAACGGACAACGTAACGACAGCTGTTCCGGGAACGTCGGA
>DASXPQ010000330.1:0-3935 GCA_036493575.1 Pirellulales bacterium | reverse complement strand
CGAGGAATGAATCTCGTGAAGATGGTATGCTCGGTCTTCAAGATCGCTCTCCGTTTTTGAACGTCACTGTTGCAGATGCAAATGAGCCGGTGCAAATCAAATTCCGGATCCGCATCAAGACCAAACCGGTCGTAGTGGCTTTTCAATGGAACGCAAAAAATGAAATTCATCGGCACCTGCAGCATGAAACTTCTGCGGAAGACGGGAAGCTAGCTCTAAAGTGGTTGGGCCGAATGCAGACTTTTGCATTGAACCCGCAGGTAATTGGGAATCCGATGCCGGTGACTTCGACACCAATGAGTTCGAGCGGAGAAGGACTGGCAGCAGTTCTCGATGATCTGCGGGATGACAAAGAGCGATGGGAATCGCTCCTTGCAGAAATGTGCAATTGGCTTCCAGAATATGATCACATCGAATTTGACAAACCCCAACCGGGTCAAAAATCAGTTGTGCTGCGAACCAGAAAGGGGCACCATAGAATCCCTGCTTCGCAACTGTCGCAAGGCACTCTGATTGCCTTAGCGTTGCTCGCACTCGCTTACTCGCCAAATCCGCCCTCATTAATCGGCCTCGAAGAAATCGATCGCGGCTTGCACCCCCGTCTGCTTCGCCACTTACAGGACGCTCTCTACCGGCTCAGCTACCCGGAAAGTTGCGGTGAAAAGCGTCCGCCAATCCAGGTCATTGCCACCACGCATTCGCCGTACCTGCTCGATCTCTACCGCGATCATCCGGAAGAAATTGTGCTGGCCCAAAAGGAAGGACTCGAAGTGAAATTCAATCGGCTCAAAGATGTTGAGCACTTCGACGACATCCTGGGTGATTCCCCGCTCAGCGAAGTTTGGTACAGCGGCGTTTTGGGCGGCGTCGCGGTGAAGCCATGAAGATCGGATTCTTCTGCGAGTCGCCGGCCGACCAGGCCGCCATGGCGATATTCACAGAAGGCATTCTCGGCGAACCGCCAGAACCGATCGGCATGGATTTGGAGGCTCGCGGCGTCGGCGGTGTGCTTCGTGGCCTCGACGGTGTCTTTCGGGGCGTCCACTACAACTCGGTTGCGGACGGTCTGATTGTCGTCGTTGATAGCGACGATACCAGGTTGCATTCGCCCGAGCACGAAAAGCCTGACGCCGATCTCGGAGATTGCCGGTTTTGCCGAATCCATGCGATCATTAGCCGAGCTCGCTCCCAATTGAAGCCTGCCCATCGGCAATCGCCGCTCAAGGTGGCCATCGGCTTGGCCGTGCCCGCCATCGAAGCGTGGTATCTCACAGGCAGAAATCACGAAGTCGGTGAACCAGCCTGGCGAGCCGCGCTGGCCTCCGGCCACACAGTGTTCACTCGGCCAGAACTCAAGCGACTTGTCTACGGCACGGACCGCCCCGCTATCGAATTGCAAACCCAGCGAGCGATCGACGAATCGCGGCGAGTGATTGGCAATCTGCCCGCCATCGAAACCGCTTTCCCGATGGGGTTTGGTTTCATGGCTAGCGAGATTCGGTCGTGGAAGGCGTGAGCCGGTGTCGGTCGTGACGGCGGGCGGCGTTGGCCGGATGTCCGCCGGGCGCCTACTCTATTCGCTGCCGTGCTCCCAAAATAGGAGCAAGGGTTTTGCCACGGAGCGAGCGACATGGCTGGGGCGGCGAAGGGAATCGGGGAATCGGATCGGTTCCTGGCAGGGAAGGGTGCCAGGAGCAAGCGGCATGTTCGCAACGGAGCTCGGACACCCAACTCAGAAAATGGAAAGCTACGTGCCGCCGAGTTCTTCGCGGGAATCGGCCTCGTTCGAGTCGCGCTCGAACAACAGAATTGGGACGTGGTCTTCGCGAACGACATCGATGAAAACAAAGCGAAGATGTATCGGGACAATTGGCCGAATGACAATCATTTGGTCGTAGACGACATTCGGAATTTAGGAGCGGATCAAATCCCTAATTGCGACCTGTTCACAGCTTCTTTTCCGTGTAATGACCTCTCGATTGCCGGGCGTTGGGAGGGACTCGATGGCGTGCATTCTTCGGCCTTTTGGCAATTTGTCCGAATCCTAGCCGAATTGCGTGACCGGCGGCCCCCACTAGTTCTACTTGAAAACGTGTTGGGGTTTCTGCTTCGTAACAAGGGTGAAGATCTGCACCGTGCTATGCGGGAACTCGACAAACTCGGCTATTCTGTAGACGCTTTTGTTCTGAACGCAAAGCATTGGGTCCCGCAAAGCCGTCCCCGATTGTTCGTGCTCGCAAAACTCGCTGATGGCGCCGACCGCGTTACGTGGACAATGACCAGCGAGTCGCGCCCCCCGTCGCTCACGCGCTTTATTGCTGACCACCAGGACATTTGTTGGGACATCTTCGCTTTGCCTGCGCTGCCGGAATCCGGATTGAGGCTGCAAGACATTCTTGACGTGCCCAATGGCGATGACCACGATTGGTGGCCGGAAGATCGAGCATCCTATTTCATCAACCAGCTGAGTGAGCGGCATTCCGAAGAGGCTAGCCGCATGATTGCTGGGAAGACTATTTCGTACGCAACAGCCTTTCGTCGCATGCGCAACAAAAAAAGTACCGCCGAAATTCGGACGGACGGCATTGCCGGGTGCCTACGCACGCCACGCGGAGGAAGTGCTCGGCAGATTCTGTTTGAAGCCGGGTTAGGCACTTATCGAGTTCGGCTGTTGCGACCAAGCGAGTGTGCAAAACTTCAGGGAGTCGACCAAACGTACCGCATCGACGTTGCACTGAACCAAGCACTGGCGGGGTTCGGAGATGCCGTGTGCGTCCCGGTGATTCGATGGATCGAGCAAAATGTTATACGGCCCGCATATTGCCAAATTCAGCTAGGTGCCAGCCGCCGGCAACCAACGCCTGAATTGTCGGCGCGGCATGATGCGAATGAAATTCTCCGGTTCCATTCCAAAGATGTCGTACGTTAGATCGATTTGACCGACGTATCGATCCAGTCCCCTAACACCGCCTGGATTTGATTTCGACGATGTGGTTGCTCCAACTTTTAGTGCCCCTTTCTGTTCGTCGTAGTACAAGGCCCGAACAAGTCGGATATAGCTCGTCTTTACGTTTTGCCAGTAGCCATTGGCAAACTCACGGACGATTTTCGTGTCGGCGCGGAGTGGACTACTCAAGAACCAATCCGCCTCGTCACGATGTAATGTCACCATTTTCCACGGAAAATACGTGAGCGTCTTCTCCAACGACTTAGCAATGTGACCGACGCTAGCAACATACTTTTCCAAGCTGAGGACCTTTCGAACACCTTTTGAATCTGCAGGAATTACCACGTCGAGGTAAAAGAGTGTTAGCCACGCCCAAAGACCCATCGAAGTTCGCAGAACATAGGCCGGGACGCGTCCATTCAGTCTACTAGCGATGTAGCGGCCGAATTCGAGCTTTGAACCAAAAATGCGCGATTCAATAGTTGAGCCGCCAGGCGCGAGTCTCGTGTATCGCAGATTTTCACCAATGTCCGGCGGTGGCCACGCACGAGCGCCGGACCGTAGGCTGAGCAAGAACTCACGGAATACACGCATTCCCTCTTCGTTCAGCTCGCGCACATCAGTCATCAGTTGAGTCCTCCACTTCAGCAGGTAACAGTTGCTCATGAAAACGATCAAACAACCGGTGAGTCGCTGCAAAGTGTCCCACGACCTGATTGACCCATTCCCGTCGCTTTTCTCGCGACCCCTCTCTGTCATCGTCATCCCATTCTTCGAACTTGTCGCCGTATAGTGATTCGGCAAGTTCGAGCCATTTCCCACGGACGCCTTCATCCGACCATGGCTCGCCGTCCTCAAGTAAACGATTCAATACCTGCCGAAGCGCTTCTGGCATAATCAAGGCGGTGAAGCGCGCGTCGAGGTTTTTGATCGCCGCGTAGAGCCCTGCAACCTCATTGTTAATCCACAGTTCAGGACACTGCTCATC
>DASXPQ010000329.1:0-6947 GCA_036493575.1 Pirellulales bacterium | reverse complement strand
GCCCGGACCGCTGTCCAAATCGGGCAGCATGCCCGAGACACCGCACACGCCGGCTGCCAAAATACAAGTGGACGAGGGTATGTGATAAAGACTGTAGGCGGCGGCGCCGCCGCCGATGCCTAAAATCGTGCTGGTGGTGATATGCGTTTTGAAGCCAGCCATGGGAGCGTTTGTTTGTGGTCGTTGGTCAGTGCGCGGGTGTTGCGCACAATCGGCGCGAACTGTAACCGAAGCGGCGGCCTGTTCCCAAGATCATCTAGCCCGGCAGCGACCGAAATTTGGATTAACGGCAGCTTGCGAGTCCACCCAATCTTTCCCATTTACTAAAACAGTTGCCCTTCGTGAACCGTTGTTGCCGTACTACAATCCGCCCTGCTTTGTCCACCTGACGATCATTCACTACCCGGATCGCTGTCGAACACTATGGACTGGTACGACATTGGAATGCTGGCTGTACTGGGCTTGGCGACGCTGATGGGCGTTTGGAAGGGAATGGCCTGGCAGATAGCGTCCCTGGGATCGCTGGTGCTCAGCTATTTTCTGGCCCTGCGGTTCAGCGCGCCGTTGGCGCCGATTTTTGGTTCTAGCGCTCCCTGGAACCGCTTTATTGCGATGCTGGTGATTTATTTGGCCACGTCGCTAGTCGTGTGGCTGATGTTTCGGGTGGTGGCGCGGTTTATGGACCGGGTGAAACTACGTGATTTTGACCATCACGTAGGGGGCCTGTTTGGCTTTATCAAAGGCGTGCTGCTGTGCCTGGCAATTACGTTCTTTGCCCTGGGGCTTTCCGATGCCCTGCGGGACCACATTTTGGCCACCCGATCCGGCCATTATATGGCCCTGTTTTTGAACAAGGCTGACGCCATTATGCCGCCGGAGATTCACCAGGTTCTGGATCCGTACATCGATAAGCTGCAGCAGCGGCTCGACCCACGGGCGCCGTTCCAGCCCAACAATTTGCCTAGCATCGATCAGCTGGAACGCCAAGCGTCAGGGGCGACGAGCGGGGGACGCTAATCTAAAGATGCGCAGATCGGGTGCAAATGCGTATCTGCCGGGAAAACCGTAGCTCCAACCGAACATAAGAGACATTATCGGACGTTGTGGAGCGGTCGTTTTTCGGTCAAACCGATCTGATTGCCGATGGCCTGCTCACGGTCGTTTGCGCTTAGAGCGATCAGCCGCTGGAGCCGTTCGTTTGCTCGGCGCCGGGCTCAAAGAAGACGCCCATACGGCGGAACTTTTCGTAGCGGTTGGCTAGGAGCTGGTCGGCGGGCCGGCCGACCAGTTCGCGCAGCGCGCGCAGCAGATAGATTTTCAGCCGTAGCGCCATTTGATGGTGGTCGCGATGGGCGCCGCCCAGCGGTTCGTCGATTACATCGTCGATGACGCTTAGTTTCTGCAAATCACGAGATGTCAATTTTAACGCTTGTGCGGCTTCTTTCTTGAATTCGCCGCTTTTCCATAAAATGCCGGCGCATCCTTCCGGCGCGATCACCGAATAATAGGCATGCTCCAACACTGCGACTTTGTCGCCAACACCGATGCCCAGCGCGCCGCCGGAGCCACCTTCGCCAATGACGACGCAAATAATTGGCGTCGGCAGTTGCGACATCAGAAACATGCTTTCGGCAATGGCTTGACTTTGTCCGCGTTCTTCGGCTCCAACGCCGGGATAGGCGCCGGGCGTATCAATCAAGCAAATCACAGGCAGACCGTACTTGGCCGCCATTCGCATTTTGGCCATGGCCTTACGGTAACCTTCCGGATGGGTCATGCCGAAGTTGCAGGCGTTGCGTTCCTTGAGCGTTTTGCCTTTTTGCTGGCCGATGAACAGAACTTTGTACTGGCCGATTTTGGCGAAGCCAGTGCGAATGGCTTGATCGTCGCCGAAGGTCTTGTCGCCGTGCAGCTCCACGAACTCGTCAAACACCAGGGATAGGTAATCGGTGGTCATGGGCCGGTCCGGATGCCGCGCCACCTCCACCGTTTGCCAGGAATCCAAACTGCTGTAGATGCTCTTTTTCAAGTCGCTGACTTCGCGACGTAGGCGGCGTAGCTCGTCCTGCTGCGGCGCAGTTTTATTGGCCGCCGCTTCGAGGGCGACAACTTTATCTTCCAATTCGTAAATCGGTTTCTCAAATGATAATCGATTTAGTGTGGTGGCCATGGCAGTCCAGTTACTTGCTTTTTTCGACGGTCGGTGGCGACGGGGCGCGATGGTATATTTTCATTCCGCGCAGCGCCTTCGCGACATCTTGCATGGTTGGGGGCCGGCCGGCTGGATTCTTCGAGAGCATTTTGCGAATGAGCTCGCTGAACTCGGTCGTCACGCCGCGCCCTGCTGATTCCAGCGACGGCGGCGGATTTCGTAAATGCTTGGTCAGCAACTCCTGCGTTGAGGCTCCCGTGAATGGCGGCTTGCCCGCTACAAGCTCGTGCAGCATGCAGGCCAGGCTGTAAATGTCGGAGCGCTGGTCTACCCCCCGACCGCGAATTTGCTCCGGCGACATGTAACTGCGTGTGCCTTGAATTTTCATCCGGCTGGGAAATAATCGCCCCAGCGCCCCTTTGGGGCGTTCGGCTAATGCGAAATCGATCAATTTGACGTGGCCCTCACGGTTCATCAAAAAGTTATCCGGTTTGACGTCGCGGTGCACCCATCCGTGGCCGTGTAAATAGTCGAGCGCCGCGACCGATTGTTCGCAAATCTGCTGGACGTAATGTGCCAACCCTTCCACCCCGACTTGCAAAAAAAACTGCTTGATGTTGTGTGCCGGAAACAATTCCATCACCAGGTATACTGTGCCGCGATGATTCTGATAGTCATAGACATGAATGACCTGCGGATGATCCAATCCGCGCCCCACGGCAAACTCGCGTTTCAAGAGCGATACCTGGATGCGCTGCGCGGCATACGATTCCACCAATATTTTCAAGGCCCGGCGTTCGTGACTCTGATCATCAATAGAGTCCCAAACCTGGCAACTGCGGCCGGTGCCGACCATGGACAACAGCCGATAGCGACCCACTCGGGCATGTGGCGACAGTTCCACGGATGATTACACTCTCGTCGCTGTGGGTCAGGGTGATTCTTATGGCCTAAACCATTTTAGTCTAACTGCACGCGGCGGATCGAACAATTGCGATCTTCGGCAGCCGACCGGGTCATTTCGGCAGATTGACATTTTGAGTTTCGCAGATCGGGTCCGAGCTCAATACATCACGCTTACCAGAACCAATCCCTGTGCCGGCGCGGTGGGCCCTGCCCGGCGGCGATCGCAGGCGGCCACGACTTCGCTGACCCAAGGTTCCGGCTGGCGCCCCTGCCCAACTTCGACCAACGTGCCGACGATGTTCCGGACCATGTTGTACAAGTATCCGCTGGCTTCAATTTCCAATTGGACGACGTGGTCGTTGGGCGGTTCATGACGATGAATAGTTAAATCGTAAACGGTGCGCTCTGTCGTTTCTCGCTCCGAGCCGCTGGATTGAAAGCTGGCGAAGTCGTGAGTGCCGACCAGCGACGTCGCCGCGGCCCGTTGCATGGCCGGCACATCGAGGCGGTTGAATAGTTGCCAGGCATAGCGCCGACGAAAAACATCGCGCACGCGGTAGTCGCACAGCATATAGCGATAGCGCTTCTGCCGGGCTTCGCGCTGGGCGTTGAAGCCGGCCGGCGCCTCTTCCACCTTGAGCGCCGACATGTCGTACGGCAGCTCGGCGTTTAGCGCCCGCCAGAGCACTTCCGCGGGCATGACGCTTTCGGTCTCAAAGCTAACGATTTGCGCCAGCGCATGGACGCCGGCATCGGTGCGCCCACTGGCCGTGGCACGAGAGAACTGGCCGGTGATTTTGGCCAGCGTTTGCTCCAACGTATCTTGCAGAGTGCGCTGGCCCGTTTGAAACTGCCAACCGGCGAAGTCGGTGCCGTCATAAGAGAGCGTGAGTTTGATGGTGCGTGCCACAACGAAGGTCGTCAGACGTTTTGCAAAGCCTTGCTGCGAACGAGCAACTCCGCAATTTGCACGGCGTTGGTTGCAGCCCCCTTCCGCAAATTGTCGCTTACGCACCAGAATGCCAGACCGTTGGGACTGGAAATATCTTCGCGAATGCGGCCGATGAATACGTCGTCGCTGCCGTCGGCGTCCTTTGGCATTGGGTATTGCTTGCGCTCCAAATCGTCGACGACGGTAATGCCTGGGAAGGCGGAAAACAATCGCTTGGCATCTTCCACGCTGAGCTTCCGCTCGGTCTCGACCAAAATGCTTTCGCTGTGGCAATTGCTGACCGGCACGCGCACACAGGTTGGACATACCTGGATCGAATCGTCGCCAATAATCTTGCGGGTTTCCAGGACCATTTTCATTTCTTCGGAGGTGTAGCCCTTATGTTTGGGGCCGCCGATGTGCGGAATTAAATTGAAGGCGATGTCATGGACGAAGGTTTCGTTCTTGTGCTGGTTGCCGGCGAGCTTGGCCTTGGTGCTATTTTCTAGATCGCGGCAGCCGGCCAGGCCCGCCCCGCTGGTGGCTTGATAAGTGCTGACGACTACCCTTTTCACCCGGGCCGCGTCATGGAGCGGCTTGATGGCCACGACCAATTGCGTGGTGGAACAGTTTGGGCTGGCAATTATTCCTTTGTGATTCAAAATCGCGTCTGGATTCACTTCGGGGATGACCAGCGGCACTTTGGGGTCCATCCGCCAATAACCGCTTTCGTCGACCACCACGCAGCCGCGCTCCACGGCCCAGGGGACAAACTCCTTGGCGACTTCGTCGGGCGTGCTGCCGATGGCCAAATCGATGCCGTTGAACGCATCGGGCTCCAGTTTTTCGACTGTGTGCTCCTGGCCGCGGAATTTGATTTTGCTGCCGGCCGAGCGGCCGGAAGCCAGGAATTTAATCCGTTGTGCCGGGAAATTGCGTTCCTGCAGCAATTGCAAAATGATGTGCCCTACGGCACCGGTGGCCCCGACAACGGCAATCGATTCAAACACACTTGGCTCCTTCATGGCAATTAAAAATCTAGCCCCCCTGCCCTCTGCACCCTTTAATCCCTAATCATGACCATCCAGTATACGCAGTGGTTCGCGCTTGTATCAATCGCAGGAACCTGTCGAATTTTCGATCGTGTTATTAGTGTCTCTCGAGGTTCACCAACGGACTGGAGAACATTCCGATCAAGCCTTCGGCGGCGGTCGGATGGGTATAGATTGCATCGCGCAATGCCGTATATGGCAGGCGGCCCATCATTGCGGTTTGCACGACGGCCATCATTTCGCTCGCTTCGGCGCCGAATGCGGTAAAGCCGAGGATGTGATCATCAGTCCCAATTAGTGCCTTGGCGAATCCTCGCGTTTGCGACAGAGTGCGGGTGCGCAGCACGCCGGACATGGGAAATTTAATCAGACGATACGATACGCGCTTCGCTTTTGCCTCAGATTCATGTAGGCCAACATGCGCCAGCTCGGGATCGATGAACAAGCAATAGGGAATCAGGCGATCGCGGGTCGTGCGATTGCCGCCGTCCAGGTTGCTAAGCACTACCCTAGCATCATCTTCTCCCACGTGAGTAAAAGGGGGACTCCCGGCACAATCGCCCATTGCCCAGACATCTGCGGCCGAGGTTTGCAGTTGATCATTGACACGGATGTATCCGCGCGAGTCTAGTTCAACGCCCGTTTTGTCCAAGTCAATTTTATCGGTATTGGGCGTTCGACCGGCCGCCACGAGAATGTCGGAAGCCTCGAGAGTTTTTTCAGATGCACCCACGCGCACTCGAATTTTGACGCCGGCGCCGGAACGGCCGGCAACGTCGAGGATTTCCGCCTGTAATAAGACGGCGATGCCCTCGTCCTGCATTAATTCCTCGACCGCGGTGGCAATATCGGCATCTTCTCGTTCCAGCAATTGCTTCCCGCGCTGCACCATGGTGACGCGACTGCCGAAGCGGCGCATTGCTTGCGCAAATTCCAGTCCGACATACCCGCCGCCGACGATAACCAAGTGGTCTGGCACTCGCGCCAGGTTGAGCGCCTCGACATGAGTTAGCGGCTGCGCGTCCGCTAGACCGGATACCGGAGGAATTGTTGCCCGCGAACCGAGGCCTAGGAACACGCGATCGCCACGGAGCTGTCGCGAGCCGCCTCCGTTGAGCATCACTTCGACGGTTTTTGACTCGACGAAGTGAGCGTTGCCCATGACGAGCTCCGCACCGCTGGCTTTGAAGTTATCCAGATGCATCTGGACGAGCCCCTCGACCATCTGCCGTTTGCGCTTGACCACGCCCGCCATATTTACTTGAACTTGTCCAGTGGTGACGCCAAGTCCGTTCTTTGGATCGACCAGCGATACCGCTTTGGCGCTGTAAATTACATTTTTGCTGGGCAGGCAGGCGACGTTTGGACAGGCTCCGCCGATCATCGCTCGTTCGACGACGACCGTTTTTTGACCGCGTTTGGCGAGGCTCCAGCCCACAAGCTTTCCGCCCACGCCACTCCCAATGACGAGGTTTTGATAGTTTTCGGCGACCATTTTTCTACTCCTTAAAAAGAAAAAGCGTCGATGGGCTCAATTCAAGTGGCAAAGTCCGCCTCCTCAGCCACTCATGCTGTAGCATTTAGGATTGCAGTGACTTTGGAATTCCTCAAGGGGGCCGCGCGGCAGCAATCGATTGGCCCCATCAACCGCAAAGCCTGTTGATGTACAATGATCCGTTTCAAGAATTACGGCACCGAGACAGAAATCTAATGGCAATTTTTCCCGATGATTCGGCGGCGGCAATTCCGGAGCGGTTCAAGGGGCTGATCTTCGATTGTGATGGGACGTTGGTGGACACCATGCCGCTGCATTATTTGGCGTGGAAGCAGGCGATGGAGGCGGTAGGCATTTGCATCACCGAAGAGCAGTTTTATGGTTTGTCCGGAATGCCAACGGTGACGATTA
>DASXPQ010000328.1:0-2443 GCA_036493575.1 Pirellulales bacterium | reverse complement strand
TCGCGGATATGCTGAACAATTTGCTAACAATCCGCGCCCGGGGGGAGTTCATCATGCCGCTATTGGTCAAAAATGGGGAAATCGTCACGGCCGATCAGCGCTACAAAGCCGACATCTGGTGCGCTGGAGAAACGATTACCGCCATCGGCCCAAATCTTCCTGCGCCGGCTGGCGCCGAGGTCATCGATGCCGCCGGAAAATTCGTCTTCCCCGGCTTCATCGACCCGCATGTGCATATCTATCTCCCCTTCATGGGCACTTTTGCCAAGGATAATTACGAGACTGCCAGCCGGGCGGCTTTGGTCGGCGGCACCACCAGCTTGATCGAAATGGTGTGCCCCGCGCGCAACGACGATCCGGTCGAATCCTACGAACTTTGGAAATCAAAAGCCGCCGGACAATCAGCTTGTGATTACACCTTTCATTTCGGCGTCAGCCGCTTCAACGAAAAAACTCCCGACGAACTTAAAAAAATCGTCAGCGATGGTACTGCGTCATTCAAAATTTTCTTGGCATACAAAGGCGCGTTCAACCTCGACGATACAGAACTCTATCGCACACTGGAATTGGCCAAGCGCTGGGGCGTCATTGTCACCGCCCACTGCGAAAACGCCGAAATGGTTTCCCAGCTCCAACAGAAACTCATCGCCGAAGGAAAAATCGGCACCGAGTGGCACGAGCCTTCCCGGCCCCCCGTCGTCGAGGCTGAAGGCGTTCATCATCTGGCCACCTTCGCCGGCATGACTGGCGCCCACGTCTACGTGGTGCACACCTCCTGCTGTGATGCATTGCGTGAAGCGCAAGCAGCCCACAACCGCGGCGTCCGCATGTGGGTCGAATCCGTCATCTCGCACTTTGTGTGCGATCGCAGTTTCGCCGAAAAACCGAATTTCGAAGGCGCCAAATACGTCATGTCTCCGCCGCTCCGCGAGAAGCGGCACCAGGAGCAACTTTGGAACGCACTGCAAACGGGTTTAATTAGTACCGTGGCCACCGATCACGCCCCGTTCGATTTCAAAGGTCAAAAAGAAATGGGCCGTAGCGATTTCACCAAAATTCCCAACGGCATTCCCAGCATCGAAAACCGCGTGAATCTCCTCTACACCTACGGCGTTTGCAAAGGTCGCATCGATTTGCACCGCTTCGTCGACGCCGCCAGCACGCAGGCCGCCCGCATCTTCGGCCTCTTCCCGCGCAAAGGAACCATCCAGCTCGGCAGCGATGCCGACCTCGTAATTTACGATCCCGCCTACCGTGGCGCCATCTCTGCCAAAACGCAGCAAATGAACGTCGATTACAGCGCCTTCGAAGGCTGGCCGCTCGAAGGTCGTCCCAGCGCCGTCACCGTCCGCGGCAAAATCCAAGCCCGCGACGGCAAATTCATCGGCGACCAAAAACTCGGCCAAATGCTCAAGCGCGAACCCACGCATGGGTAATAATTGATCTCAGAAGCCTGGAACCCTTTGCTATAATTAGTAACGTATAGGAGCTTCACCCTGTCCCCAGCCTTCCAAGCACTTGGCATCGATCGACTCAGCACCGCTGAGCGGCTAGCTTTAGTCCATGAGGTGTGGGACAGCATCGCCGCAGAAATCGAAAAGGCGCCGTTGAGCGAAGCCCAACGACAGGAAATTGATCGACGGCTAGCTGCTCATCAAGCCAATCCGAATGCCGCCATCCCCTGGCAGCAAGTTGAAGCGGAAGCTCTTGCCCGGCTTCGCAAATGAATTTGCCAATTCGATTGCTGCCCGAGGCGAAGGCGGAATTTGACGCCGCCGCGGATTGGTACGAGCAACGCCGTACTGGCTTGGGCCTCGAGTTTATGGGCCGCATCCATGAAGCATTCCAGCGAATTGCTGACCATCCTGAAATCAAGGCGACGGTTTATCAAGACCTAAGGCAATCAGCGGTCCAGCAATTCCCATACGTTGTGGTTTATCGACAGGACGGAAACCAGATTCTTGTGGTGGCGGTCTTTCATACGGCGCGAGATCAGACTGTCTGGGAATCTAGAGTCTGAACCTTCAAATGCAATAGTTATCGTGAGAAGGCATGGCAAAATCGACCATCGACGAAATCCGCCAGCGCTTCGATAACGAAGTCGACCGCTTCTCCAATCTGCAAACCGGCCAATCCGTTACCGTCGACGCTCCCTTAGCCCTCGATTTAATCTCCGCAGCCGCCGCGGCCACCAATCCCCAGGCCAAGCGACTTTTGGACATCGGCTGCGGCGCCGGCAACTACACCCTGAAACTGCTCCAGCGCCTGCCCAATCTGGATGTCACGCTCATCGACCTGAGCCGTCCGATGCTCGACAAAGCCGTAGAGCGAATCAGCGCTGTCAGCCAGGGCAGCATCCGCGCCATTCGAGGCGACATGCGCGAAATCGAGCTCGGCGAAGCCGCCTTCGATATCATCGTTGCTTCCGCCACTCTCCATCATC
>DASXPQ010000327.1:0-4753 GCA_036493575.1 Pirellulales bacterium | reverse complement strand
GTGTTGCCGATGTTGTGCAGGAAGGACAGCAAGTGGAAGCGAAGGTGCTTTCGGTCGATCCGGAAAATCAGCGAATTAGTTTGTCGATTAAGGTTTTGGGGCCGCCGCCGGAGGCGGCTAAGAAAACCGATGACGACAGGTCGGGTAATGCGGGGTCATCGCCGGCCGATGCTGGGGCCGGACAGGCGAAAAAGAAGGAGCGCAAAGTGCCACTGCAAGGCGGACTGGGGCGCTCGCCGCTAGGGGATAAGTTTGGGCTGAAGTGGTAGCGGTACGATGCCGAACCAAAAAATCGACAACAGAGGTAGCGATAAGACCATGAGCGTTATCGTTGTCGGTTCAGGAACAACAAAAATCACACCGCTCGTATAAAGCTGCGAAGTATTCCACTGTAGTGAGCCAGGAAGAGAGGGTAATTGTAATGTTGTGAAGCTTCCAGAGATGCTGAGGGCATCAAGGATATCAAAAGAATCGCCCATTGAGGGTGTGAAATTGTTGATTAGCGAAACTTGAAGAGATCCGGCCAACGAATCGCTTCCTGTGACTGACAATCGGTCATATGAATTTCCGGCGGTAAGTCCACCTAATTCGATCTGTAAAATCCCGGCGGAATCTTGTGTATAGTTGCCCGTAACCGAGAGAATTCCTGGCGACATTCCGGGGGCTACTGTTCCCCCATCCTTGATGTTGCCGACAATAGTTCCATTGCCTTGAATCTTGCCATTGGAACCGACAGTTAATAATCCGCTTGCGGTGACTTGAGCGTTGTTTGTGACTGTCAGCACTCCTGACATGCTGACTGCACCGCTGCTGGTCCAACTTGAACCAGCACCGTCGACCAAAATCGAGCTTCTACCGAACGAGCCTATTGATGCAGTGGTATTGGTAACCTTTCCGCCGTTGGTAATGGCAAGATTAGCGGCGGCAGTACTTCCGACCGGCAGAGCATTTGTGATGGTTAACGAGCCACTGTTCGTCCAGGTGGTATCCGCGCCGTCGACAGAAATGACGCCCGACCGCGTGCTAGGCCCAATTGGATTGCCAAGAGTCGTGCCATTTGACGTCAAAAGACCCTTGTTTTTGACGGAGACAGTTCCAGTCGGATCGAGAGCAAGTGTACTACTATTTTTCCAAGCCGAGCTATTTCCGTCGACTACTACCGAGCCAGTCAGGCTTCCTCCGACAGTACTACTGGCACTATCAATTTCACCACCATTGGTAATTGTAATTGATGCAGAGCCCAGTCCTCCGACCCTTAACGTCGCAGTTGTGACTGAAAGCTTCGAGCCCGTTCCGTCGACGCTAACCGAACCGCTCGAGCCAGCTGATAAGCCTATGTCTGCCCTAAAGAACTTGATTGCTTGACCGCCATTCGTAATCGATAGTGCCCCATTGCCGAGGCCACCGATGAATAGCGTACCGCTGCCGCGCGCGTCGACAAGCGAGGTTTGCCCATCGATATTGATGTATCCAACTGATCCGCTTTCACCCCCCGCGCCGAATTCCGAAAATTTCGTTATCTGGCCTCCATTCTGCACATACAAATTTCCAGTTCCACTGCTGCCAGCCACAATAGAAGTATCGGAATTGAACGACACGATTGAGTTGTCTACGTGCATTGTTCCTACCGAGCCAGAATTGGTTCCTAAAAAAATGTATCCGTGAGAATCTAGAGTGGCCCCACCGACGACATTGAGGTTTCCATTGCCGGATGCTCCCACGTCAATTCGTGAATATCCGGATGGCAGAATAGAATGCGTCGTACCTGAAGCTATATTGAGTGTGCCAGTCGATCCAAACGCGTCGCCGATCGTTGCGCCACTAAAAGTGAAGTTGGGCAAATAACTAGTCAGCTCAGCAATATCTCCCGCCGAACTTCCCACCACCACGTCTTGAGTGGAGGAATCGTTCACGGTATACGTTCCTGCTGTCCCGTTGGGTTTGAAAGACACCGTGTTCGTGCCAACGAGCAGCGATTGAGTTTCAATATCGCTATTAAATTGGACGTCGTAACTAACATTTCCGCGCTGAAATACCGCGCTATCGTTGGCTCCAGGCACTCCATTGTCCCAGGAACTTGGCGATTCGAAGTTGCCGTTACTGTCACTATTCCAATTGCTGACAACAGCCGGAACTGCGATGGAGGGAAGTCCTCCTAGAACGATCAATACCCGACCACCAATGATTAGGAGTTTGCGCAAAAAGATGCTTGCTTTTGGACTCATGGCCGCCTCACTTTGTCTGTTCCCTTTGGATGCAAGCCGCAACCGCACAAGTTACCCTCCTTCGGGGTTAATTGCAATTAATTTCGTGGAGAAAATGTAAAAAGCCTACAGCCTTTCGGCCTCTGGCCTGGGCAAGCGATCTTGACCCGACAAGGCAGATTATGATTGGATTTCGCTTTGAGCCGATTGTGCGGCTATCTTGTTAGCGGGCTTCCGGTTGCGCTGCCTGCCTTGGTCTACCTATGGTCTTATACGTCGACCGCACGTTAAGTGCTTGTGACGTTGGCAGTTCGCATCGGCAACTCATTATGGTAACCCAGGTGCAAGGATGCACCGCGAGCGGTCTTGTTCGGCCCTGCTCGTCGTAGGATTGGTTGTGAACGCTACGCAACAACTTACTGACGAGCAACTGGCAGCCGCCGCGGCCCGTGAAGGGTCTGATGGGGTGGCGTTTGCTGAATTGGTGGAGCGCTTTCGCCAAAGGGTATGGCACATTTGCTACCGCCTGCTAAGCAATGAGCACGATGCCAATGACGCGGCCCAGGAAGTTTTCGTGCGCTTGTTTTTGAACCGCGCGAAGTTTGAAGGGCGGTCCAAATACAGCACGTGGGTGCATGGCATTGCGGTGCGAACGTGCTTGACGATTCGGCGGGGGCGGGGCCGGCGGCAGCGGCACGAAAGCGTGACCAGTGACGAGACGATTGAAGCGCAATCGCCGGGAACGCGAGGGCCGACGGAGGGATTGTCGCTCGACCTGATGCAAATGCTGGAGATCTTGGGAGAAGAAGATCGGGCGCTGTTGATTTTGAAATATGCCGAGAATTACAGTCATGAGGAATTGGCGGAGATTTTCGGACTGAGTGTTAGCGCCTGCAAGATGCGGATCAGCCGTGCGCGAGAGAAAATTCAGCAACGTTTTGGAGACCAGGGAACGGGCGAAAACGAAAAGGATTAATGGATATCAACCATGGCAACTGATTTATTGGAAAAACTTGCCGACCTGCCTGTGCCTCCGGCGCCGCCGCCACTGGTGTTTGATCGGGAAATTCATAAGCGGATTAACAGCCGGCTGATTGTCGGGCAAACGTTGGATTTACTGTTGCGTGGGTTTGGGTTTGGCATTGCGCATTTTTTCAAGGCGGTGTTAGGCCTTATCCGACTTACGCTTACGGGCAAATTAGATGCCCCCAAAAATGACCGCGATCTGCCCCGCATGTGACGCCGACAAGCCCGGCGGTAACGAGTGATATAGCGGGGAAGTTGTTAGGGAAGTTGCACATCAAACCAATCTTTATCGCAGCGGCTTGCTATCCGCGATTCGCTGACTTCAGTTCTTCCGGCAAGACGCAGGAAGAATTTATTCAAATTGAGAAAAGGCTTTCACCCCGGTCGCGGCAGCGACCACAACTCAGTCCACGGGACTGAAAGGAGCGCCAGGTATGTTTACGATTTTTGCTCAGGGCACCCCGATCACCACGCCAGATTTGAATTTGGGCGGGACGGTACGAACGTCGTCTGAGGCACTGCAGAACAGTTTCGGCGATGCGTGGCACAAAATTGTGTCGTACACGCCGAATTTGCTGGCTGCGATTGTGGTGTTGGTTGTCGGTTACTTTGTCGCCAAGATGGTAGCGCATGCCGTTACCCTATTGTGCGAACGGGCCGGCCTGCAACGGGCCGCCGAACGGAGCGGTTTGTGGGAATCGATGACGCACATGAACATCAAGCGCAACGTGCCGGCGATTTTGGGCACGATTGTGTTTTGGGGATTAATGCTGGTGTTCTTGATGGCTGGGTTCAGCATTTTGAACATCTCCCAGGTTTCGGGCGCGATTGACCGGGTGGTGGAGTACATTCCGAATGTGCTCGTCGCCACGGTGATGGTGGTGGTTGGCTTGCTGGTGGCCGGTTTCCTACGCGGCGTGATTGCCACGAGTGCGGACCGGATGGGTGTCAGCTATGCCGAGCATTTGGCCAACGGCTGCTACTACATCATGAGCTTGATGGTGTTCATGGCGGCTTTCGATCAGCTCAAGATTCACTTCGAGCTATTGAACTACGCGATTCTGATTGCCTTCGGTGGTGCTGCCCTGGGCTTCGGCTTAGCGCTGGGCTTAGGTGGCCGCGATACGATGTCCGGCATTTTGGCCGGGTACTATGTGCGGCAACGGCTGCAAGCTGGCGACCATGTGACGGTTGGTCACTTGGAAGGCACGGTGCGCGAAGTTGGCCCCGTGGCTACGATTATTGAAACGGACGAAGACGGTTTGTTGAATCGTCACAGTGTTCCAAATTCCAAAATGCTAAACGAGGCGGTGCGGTAAGACGCACCCAAGTTCGGCGATAAGCCGAATGACGCCACACCTCGTTTGGCTACAAGTAAAGGTCGTTTAGGCGGAAGACGACAGCGGCCCTGGAAGTTCCTTGCGGATTTCCAGGGCCGTGTTTTTTTAATGGGTGCGTCAAGTTGCAAATTGGCGATAGAAATAGTAGCTGGCTAGGGAAAAGCCGATTACCACGACTATCCA
>DASXPQ010000326.1:0-2377 GCA_036493575.1 Pirellulales bacterium | reverse complement strand
GCTTGAATTCACTGCGGCTGTTGATGTGCGTGGCGTGCTGCAGCTTGGCCACGACCTCGGGATTCATCACGTGCGCCTCGCCCTTGCGACGCCACTGATATTGGCCGCCCACATCCAGATCCAAAAGTTCCGGCACCTCGGTCCGCGGATAAGCATGCTCGTGACGGCGTAGCGTTTCCTCGGCTATCTCCTGCAAGCCCACGCCTTGAATGCGGCTGGGGGTCCAAGTGAAATACTCGTTCACGAAGTTTGAATTCAACCCGACGGCTTCGAATATTTGGGCGCCGCGATAACTTTGCTGCGTGGAGATGCCCATTTTCGACATCACTTTCAACACGCCTTTGACCGCCGCCTTCACATAATTCTTTTGCAGTTGCTTGTGCGTATAGCTTTCCGGTAAGTAGCGCTGTGCCAGCATGTCGTCCAGCGTGGCCAATGCCAGATATGGGTTCACTGCTCCGGCACCGTAGGCGGTCAGCAAGGCGAAGTGATGCACTTCGCGAGCTTCGGCCGTTTCAATCACTAAGCCGCAACGGGTGCGCGTGCCTTCCCGCAACAGATGATGGTGCACGTTACTCACCGCCAGCAGTGCGGGAATGGCCATGTTGTCATAATTCACGCCGCGGTCAGACAAAATAATAATCGCCACGCCATCTTCCATTGCCTGGCTGGTTTCCACACGCAGCTGTTTCAAACGCTGCTCCATGCCGGCTGCGCCTTCGCTCCGTGAAAACAGGGTGGAAAGCGTCCGGCTGCGCAAACCAGGCGCATTGAGCTCTTTGATCTTGGCGACTTCACCGTTGGTAGTAACCGGTGCTTCCAACCGCAACAGTCGGCATTGTTCGGCTGTTTCGTCAAGCAGGTTCCCCTCAGAGCCAATCGTCGTGATCATCGATGTGATGATTTCCTCGCGGATGGCGTCCAGTGGAGGGTTGGTCACCTGCGCAAACAACTGTTTGAAATAGTTGTAAAGCAGCTGCGGCCGCTCGGAGAGCACGGCCAGCGGCGTATCGTTGCCCATGGACCCAATCGGCTCATATCCATCAGTACCCATCGGGCCAATAATAATTCGCAAATCTTCCAGCGTGTAACCGAAGGCGCGTTGCAGTTTGACCAGCGGCTCGTCCAAGTGGCCGTTGACGCCTGCTACGTCGGGCAAATCGTCCAGCCGCACCTGATTTTCTTTGATCCAGTCTCGATACGGATGCCGCGCCGCCAGCCCGGTTTTAATTTCGTCATCGCGAATGATGCGGCCTTGCGTCGTGTCAACTAGGAACATGCGGCCCGGCCGCAATCGGCCTTTATATTCCACCTGGTCCTGCGGCATCGCCAACACGCCGGCCTCAGACGCCATCACTACCAGACCGTTCTTCATGACCCAATAGCGACTGGGGCGCAAACCGTTGCGGTCCAGCGTAGCGCCAATCACGGTGCCATCGGTAAACGCCATCGAAGCCGGGCCGTCCCACGGTTCCATTAGGCACGCCTGATATTCGTAATAGGCCTTCAGGTCGTCGGGCATGCTCTCGTGCCCGCTCCACGGCTCGGGAATTAGCATCGACATCGCCTGAGACAACGAACGGCCCGTCAGCACCAGCAATTCCAGCACGTTATCGAAAATCGCGGAGTCGCTGGCGCCCGGAACACAAATCGGACAGATCTTCCACAAATCGGGGCCGTAAACCGGATGCTTGAGCATGCTCTCACGGGCGTACATCCAATTCACATTGCCGCGGAGCGTGTTAATTTCCCCGTTGTGTGCCAAATAGCGGAACGGATGCGCCAAATCCCAAGTCGGAAACGTGTTCGTGCTGTACCGCTGATGCACCAGCGCCAGGGCCGAAACAACGCGGTCATCATGCAGGTCTTGATAGAACTGCTCAACCTGGTCTGCCAGCAGCAGCCCTTTGTAAACAATGACTTGCGATGAAAGCGTGCAGGCATAGCAGCATTTACTCTGCTGCAAATGCTTCGTCGCGCGGATTTCCAATTCGTGCCGCTTGCGAATGACGTACAGCTTCCATTCGAACAAATCAGGAGGAGTTTTGTCGCCACGAGCGATAATCGCCTGACGGACCCAGGGCTCCACCTCGCGGGCAGTGCGGCCAATGGCGGCGTTATCGACCGGTACGTCGCGCCAACCGAGAAAGCGTTGGCCTTCATCGGCGCAAATCGCTTCCAATCGTTCTTCGCAATAACGGCGCTCAGCATCATCGGGCGGCAAAAAAATGTTGCCGATGCCGTATTCACCGGCTGCCGGCAATTGAATTCCCAGTTCCCCAAGCTTGGCCCGGAAAAACGCGTCCGGCATTTGAATCAGAATCCCGGCGCCATCACCGGTCAAAGGATCGCAACCGCAGGCGCCGCGATGCGTTAG
>DASXPQ010000325.1:0-10496 GCA_036493575.1 Pirellulales bacterium | reverse complement strand
TGGCATTGGCGGCTGGCGAAGACAAGGCGAACGCCGATGAGATTAAAATCCAACTGAAAGATTTTAAATTCAAGCCGCCGGTGTCGGTCACCGACCCGGATTCGGTGTTCGTGTTCAATGAAGACGACCAGAAGCTGTGCTTTTATACAAACGGTCCTGCGGAAGCAAAAGTTAATGTGCCTACTGCCGGCGAGTGGGACGTGATTGTATCGGCGTCCGGAGACAGCGCGATGAATGTACCGGGACACGGCGCTGGCAAAACGGAAACAACCGTGCGACCGAATTTCCAGTTAGGCATAGACGCAAAGGATTTCGGCAAGGAAGTCACGTTGAAGTCGGACGATATGCAAGACTACAAAGTTTTGGTTCCACTCACGGCCGGCGAGCATGTGATTTCGGTTACGTTTACGAATGACATGTATGACCCGGACGGCAAGTACGACAGCAATTTATACGTGCATGGAGTGAAGCTGAAGCCGCACAAAGCCGATGAGCCAAAGGCTGAGGCAGGCAAGTAGTCGGCGCGGCCTCAGAGAGGCCAGCTACAGAAATCGGCCGCATTGATGTCAATGCAATCCCGGGGCGAATGTTGCCGCCCTGGGAAGGCTACGGATTTATGTCGACAGCGGAGAATCTGAAATGACGGCGCTGCCGGTGATGAAGGCCAGGTGGAGGTCCACGTCCGGTTGTGGTGCGGTCGGCGGTCCTGCCGGTAGATAGGGAATTTCCAGAGTGAAGGTGGCGCCTTTACCGGGTCCGTCGCTGTGAACGCTGAGCGAGCCGCTCATTTCAATGGCGGCATTGGCGCAACTGTGCAAGCCAAATCCGTGACCGGTTTTCTTGGTCGTAAAACCGTGAGAGAAAATGCGCGTCAGATTATGTTGAGCAATGCCAACCCCGTTGTCGCGAATTTGAATTTGCAAGGTTTGCTCGGAGCTGCGGAGCGTGCGGATGATAATCTGTCGATTTGCCTGGGTGACAGATTCGCACAAGGCTTCGCGGGCATTCTTGATCAGGTTTACCATGATCTGCAACACCTTCTGCTTGTCGAGGCGGAGCTTGGGAAAGTTTTGATATTGCTTGGTTACTGAAATTTGTTCGCGCTCGAACGATGCCAAGTTAAGCTTAAGGGCATCTTCCAACGTGGTAGGAAGGTCCACGGCTTCGATCAGACCGGAGACGCCGGCGTACGATTGCTGGGTCATGACAATCGTCTTCACATGGATCACTTTCTCCGTGAGCAGATCGAGTTCTTTGGCAATGGCGGCATGTTCGTCGCGTAGGCACTGTGCGACCAAATTCAGAAAATTGGGCAGGTGCTTACCGTTGGCATCATCTGTAATAAAGATCCCCAGATCCCCAGAGTGCTGCTTTAAGAGATTGGTGGCCCGCAGCAGTTCATCCAGCTTGGATTGGCGCATGCGATCCAGCACGAGAGTTGCCGAAACATTAATGCTATTTAAAACATTGCCGACGTTATGGAGAACGCCGGTGGCAATTTCGGCCATGCCGGCGCGGCGGGCGGCATCCAGCAGTTTTTGATGGGTTGCTTCCAACTCCTTTTCGGCCTGCATACGGACGCCAATTTCTCGACCGAGACTTTCATTCGCACGAGACAATTCCTGGGTTCGCGTTTTAACTTTGGCTTCCAACTCCTCGTGAGCGCGTTGAAGCGCGGCTTCGCCATTTTGGATTTGCTGGAGCATGTGATTGAACTGATCGCATAGGGCCCCGAGCTCGTCGTCGGCCACTTTGGTAACTCGGACACCAAAATCTCGCTCGACGGAAACTCGCTTTGCCAATTCGGCCAAATTCTTAATGGGAAGGGAAATCACGCGTTGTAGACGGGAGGAAAGCAACACCGAAATCCCGAACGAAAAAGCCACCATGATGGTGACAATTAACACGTACCGCTGCAGCCGATCGCGGAACTCGCTGCTATTGGCATGAAGTAGAATGCTGCCAAGCTTCTGGCCGTGTTTAACGATCGGCTGCACCACGTCTAAATAGCCACCTTCGACGAACCGAAAACCCTCTTCGTGAGGAGCCGGCGGCACTCGAAATTGCTTGTCCGCTTGGTGATAAGTCGCAAAGACTTGTCCGGCGGCATTGTAAATACAAGCGAACTCGATCGACGGTTCTTGCTGCAAAGTTCCTAGCACCTCGCGGGCGCGATCGGCATCCTGAAAGTCCAGGGCGGCGGTGCAATCGGAACCGAGCACGTCCGCCAGAATGGTGATTTGCTTCACCATCGAGCTGCGAATCATCGACACGTCGTTCAGGACGAAGCAAATGGTCGAAACGAGCAACGCAACACCCGCGGCCATCAGGGCTAAACCCATTAGCTTGGCCGTAATCGAAAAATCGCGAGGCGATCGCATGACTTACCTTGGCACCGGGTTGGGGTCGATGATTTTGGCCATGGCGAGCAATTTGGAACTGGCCTTTAATTCTTGCTGTCGCATCACCGCTAAATTGATTTCGAAGCGGATTTTATTGGCCTGCACGAAGAAGTTGATGTCGCCGCCGAGGGCGGCAAATCCATCGCTTTCACCCACTACCAGCACCGGCCGATTCTTCATGGCTTCGACCACTTGTCGCTGCTGCGCTGCCGAAACCGAACGCGCGACAAATAGAACCTGGCACGGCTGGATGTCATTGAGCGACACAAAATTCAAAACAGAGATTTTACGGGCACCAATACGCTTTGAGGCGGCGATCTGACGCAACGTCTCCTCAATGGGTGAAGTGCCAAGTACGCCGATCACGAATGGAGATTTGTCGTCGGCAAATGCCTTCTGCGGCCATTCGATGTAGTTTGAAAAATTGTAAATAAACAGCGCTTTCAACGGGTATTCCCGATTGATGACCGCCTCGTCAGACTCTTGCGAGAAGACAAAGGGTGGCAAAAGCAGGCAAGAAATGAACCACACGGTCCAGCCGGCCGCGATCAGCTTGCGTCCACGAACACGACGAAGCGCCTGTACGCACCAGCGTGCGCGTGAACAGCGACGTAAATTTAAAATGTTGAAAATCATGTTGATGGTCGTGCGGAGCATGTCAGCGGCGTTCAACGGTCGTTTGACTTCAAAATCTTAAAACTGCCGCATGTTATCTAAAATCTCCACGTCAACATTCCGTACCAACTTCGGTTTACTTGGGTAGAAATCAGGGAGCTAACGGGGTCGATAAATTCCAGATGATGTCCATTGAGCAGGTTTTGGCCAACGATGCTGACTTCCATCCGCCGACTTAGCTGCCATCCAATGCGTGTATCGAGTTCGAAATAGGCGGGAACATTTTCCGCCGTGAGGCTATCGACGTAGCGACCGATCAAATCCCACTGCACGTTGGGAGCAAAGTCCCAAGACGACCGCAAATAAATCTGGTTGTGTGGAGAGCTACCTTCGATGTCGGCGATGCTTGCCGGATCTGCGCCAGCAGCGTGCACTTCAAAAAGACTGTAGGAAGTAAACCATTTCCACCGATCGCTGACTTGATACGTGGCGGTCGTTTCAAATCCGTAACTGATCGCGCGAGTATTATTTTCCGACGTGGTGGTAAGGATGACCGGGGGCGGACCAGGAGGAGGCAGGACCACCGGTCCTTGTCCCACCAGGTTGTCATAGTCGTTTAGATAACCGGCAATATCCCAGGTGAAACGATCCGTGGGTGCGGCACGGTAGCCAATTTCGTAAGCCACTAGGTTTTCCGCTTGTAAATCCGGATTACCGAGAATGTTGAGAAACACGGGTTGGCCCGGCTGAATGTTGGTATGCACGTCAAGATCGGTGTCTTTGAGCGTTGGATTCCTAGCGGCGCGTGAGACCGCGACCCATAACGATTGCCGATCGCTGGGGAGGAACAATATTCGCGCGGTGGGCTCGGGCTGGAAGCCGCCAAACGTATTGACCTCTCCGCGGATTCCGAGGGTCAGATAGCAACGATCTTCCTCCAAAGCCATCGTGTCTTGTACAAACACTCCTCCCCATTGCGTGTCGAAGCAGTAAGGCACGAATTTGACCACGAAAGTTCCATGCGTTACGTCCTGACTATTGCGATAGTTCGCGCCAGCGACAAACTGGTGTCCATCCCAGGGACTGAATTGGTACTGCAGATCGATGTCATATGTGTCCGCCAGCACATTGACTTCGGTCGGAATGTTTTGGTCGAAGTGGTCGTAGTAGGCAAGCACCTGCCAACTGGTTTGGGCATCTAATTTACGCTCATAACGCAGGAGAATGTTGCCTTCAGGAAAGGTAGCGGTATCAGACACCAACGCACTAAAGGGGGGCGTTAGAAAAGAGGACCTGCCCGTGTAGCCGCCGAAACCGTTCAGCATGTCGCCCTGTAGCGTAAACGTTTGTTCGCAATCTGGAGCGTAATCCATTCGGAAGCCGCCGTGCTGTAAATGCCAGGCATCGTCTTCTCCAATATTGCTGAAGCCTGCTGCTGGATCGGTCTGTTGGCCCCAGACGCGCCAAGTCAGCCCCTGGCCGTTTCCGCCGCCATAGCGAACAGAGTTGAAGTCGCGCTGATCTTGTCCGCCGCCGCCTGATTGCTCCAGTAGCCCCTGAGTGTCACTGGACTTCTTGGTGATGATATTGATGACCCCATTTACCGCGTTGGAGCCCCACATAGTGGTGCCGGGCCCGCGAATGACTTCTATGCGTTCGACATCCTCCAGCAGCACGTCTTGTTGATCCCAATACACCCCGCCAAAAATCGCGTTATAAACGACGCGGCCATCGATTTGCACCAATGTTTTATTGGCAAAGCGACTGTTGAACCCACGGATGCTGATGGCCCAGGTATAGGCGTTGATTCGGGCAACATCGACGCCCGGCGCCATTCGCAACACATCGGGAAGATTTCTGGCGCCGCTGCGGCGGATCATTTCCGGCGTAATGACGAACACGGCGGCGGGGGTGTGGCCGATAGTGCTGGGCTGCCTTTCCGCAGTTGTGACAGGAGTGCTGAGTGCCGGCACTACGACCGCCTGGCGGGTTAAGTCTTCCAGTTTCATGTCCAAATTCAAACCTGAATTGTCTCCTATCGAAATACCGGAAAATGGGAGAGGCGAAGACTGTTGAGCATCGCTGGGAGATTGAAAACTGTCCTGTGCCGATGCCCGAACAAGCAACACAAAACAAAGATTAATCGCCCAGACGATGCAAATAGGCATCGCCGTGCGAAGCACTGGTGCGCCACAGCGCTTGATAGAGTGACAACGGTAAGTCGATATACGCAGAATCACGTTAATCTATTGGGAAGTATCAAATCGAGTGCGGTGTGGTAAGTGATTGAATTTAAAAAATCTCTGCGCGAGAACTAAAATCGACAAGTTAGCATGCCGTACCAGCTTCGCTTGACTTCGGTAGAAATCAGGCCGCCCAGTGTGTCGATAAATTCCAGGTGGTGACCATCGAGTAAGTTTTGGCCGACGAAGCTAACTTCCATGTTTTTGGTCAGTTGCCAGCCAATGCGCGTATCCAACTGGAAGTAACTGGGCACGCCGATACCTGTCAGGCTATCAACATATCGGCCGATCAGGTCCCATTGCACGTTGCGGCCAAAATCCCAAGAGGAGCGCAGATATATTTCGTTATTCGGGCTGGCACCAGTTAGTATGGCAGCGATGATTGGATCAGTGGCACCCTGGACATTGATTTCGAACAAACTATACGAGCCAAACAGTCGCCAGCACGGATTACACTGATAAGTGGCGGTAACTTCTCCGCCATAGCTTCGAGCGGCGATGTTGTTTGCGAATTGTATGGTGAGAGGACCTGCAACGGGTTGAGTTCCAAATTCGTTACGATAATCGTTGATGTAACCTGCAATGTCCCAAGAGAAATTGTCCGTCGGCGCCGCACGATAGCCCACTTCGTACGCGACGAGATCTTCGGCAACCGCATCAGGATTTCCAAGAACATTTAGAAAAACTGGCGCACCCGGCACTACATTGATGTGCGAATTAAGGTCCTCTTCCGCACGGGTGGGATTTCGGGCTGCGCGTGATACGGCGACCCACATCGATTGCCGATCGGAGGG
The DNA here is from genome assembly GCA_036493575.1 of Pirellulales bacterium. Taxonomy (GTDB): domain Bacteria; phylum Planctomycetota; class Planctomycetia; order Pirellulales; family JADZDJ01; genus DATJYL01. The sequence goes on along the minus strand of DASXPQ010000325.1, from coordinate 4,442 downwards.
CAAGAATAATAGTCTAGCGGTTGGTTCTGGCTGGAACTTGCCGAACGTATTGTATTCCAAGCGACAGCCGAGCGTGAAATACCAACGATCTTGTTCCAACTCGATGGTATCCTGGGCGAAGACGCTGGCCCATTGGGTTAAGAACTGGACGGGTACAAAGGCTTGATAGAACGAGCCCGGAATGTCGTCCTGGGTGCGACGGTAATTTGCGCCGACAATGACATCGTGGCAGTCGGCGGGGCTGAACTGATACTGCAAGTCGATATCCCAAGTGTCGCGGGTATTCGACAGCAGCGGCAATTCCGAATATGTGGCATGATCGTAGTAAGTTTGAATTTGCCAAGACGTTTGCTTGTCGAAGACCTGACCGTATCGCAGCAGGATATTACCCGCGGGAAAGCCATCCGTGGGCTGGGCAATCTCAGAAAATGGGGGCGTGGGAATTGCTGCGTTTACGCTTTCGCCGCCCTTGCCATTCATGAGATCGCCTTGGAGCGTGAGTGTGTCTACGTCGTTGGGAGCGTAATCGAGCCGGAAGCCGCCGTGTTGCATATGCCAGGCGTCGTTTGCCAGAGCTGGGTTGGGACTCCATCCCGCATCCCGGTCGAATTGTTGCCCATACACACGCCAATTAAGTCCACAGCCGTTTCCGCTGCCGTAGCGGAATGTGTTGAAATCCTGCTGTTCCTGTCCACCGCCGCCGGACTGGACGAGCGCACCCTGAGTGTCGCCCGCCTTTTTGGTAATGATATTGATAACGCCGTTTACCGCGTTGGAGCCCCACATGGTTGTGCCGGGGCCGCGAATGACTTCAATGCGTTCGACGTCCTCAAGAACAACGTCTTGTTGTGACCAGTAGACGCCGCCGAACTGCGTGTTGTATACGATGCGTCCGTCAATCTGCACCAACAGCTTACTTGCGTAGCGGCTGTTAAAGCCGCGAATGCTAATGGCCCACGTGAATGCGTTGATGCGCGCCACGTCGACTCCCGGCGCCATGCGCAAGACATCGGGAACGCTTCGAGCACCGCTGCGGCGGATCATTTCCGGAGTGATGACAAAGACGGCTGCCGGAGTTCGACCAATGGTCGATGGTTGGCGTTCCACCGTGGTAACCGGGGTGCTAAGGCCCGGAACCAGCACATCTTGCTTAGCAAGATCTTCCAGCTTCATATCTAGATTCAGTCCATTACCGGCTGGTGGACTGGTGGTGGATGCGGACCTCGCCTGATCCGAATCCGGCGAAGTTAGAGAAGCTTCTTGCCCGAGTGACTGGGCCGTCGTACACGCGCCGACGACCAAGACTAAAGACAAAAAGAAGTGCGGAAATAGGGATTTCACCATGGCATCCATGCCTAGAAGTAAAAAATTTATATGTAGTGATGAACCGATTTGGCGGAAATAATTGCCTTTGAGCCTTGCAGTTTGATTTTTTCGGGGGGTCGGTAAATCAGTGGGACAGTCCGGCGTATTGAATGGCATCGGAAGCCGCCGGTTTGTGCTTCGCACGATGTGTGTTGGTCACGGATTGAGCACGTCTTTGGCGGAATGCCGCATTATGGTTGAACTCCCTAGGCAATTTGTAGCGCCAGGATGGGAGATGCGTCGTGGACCGATGGCGGAACAAGCCGCCCGATCGACAGTTTAGATATGTAAAGTACGCTTAGGGAATTCGATATCCGCAACTCGCAACGACGGATGCATTCCTGCATCGTTTTTTAGAGGTGCGGGTTTCCGCAATGAGTGAAACCGTGGCTGCGTGAGAATTCAAGGAATGCCACAGAAGCTAAACTCGATTGGCCCAGTACATCCTCATGGGAAAGGACTTTTCGATGGCGTGCGAATCGAGTTTGGAATCGCTAAATCGCCGGATTCTTGTCGTTGACGACAATGAAGCAATTCATGATGACTTCCGAAAGATTCTAAATGAAACCGAAGTCGCCTCCTCCAGCTTTGCGGAAGCACATACCGCCGTATTTGGCGACGCGCCTGCTAAGCACTCCACAGCGGTGTACAAGATTGACTGCGCAACGCAGGGTCAGCAAGCATTTGAAATGGTTCAAGATCGAATCAAGCAGAATCAGCCGTATGCATTAGCATTTGTCGACGTCCGCATGCCGCCCGGATGGGATGGGATAAAAACGATTGAGAATCTTTGGACGGTTAATCCCGAGCTGCAGGTCGTAATCTGCACAGCGTTTTCGGATTACTCTTGGGACGATATTTTGGAGCGATTTGGTGAATCGGACCGACTGCTGATTTTGAAAAAGCCGTTCGACAACATCGAAGTGCGACAGTTGGCATCTGCGCTAACCGCTAAATGGAATGCTGAGAAACAGGCACGTATGAAGCTGGACGAGGTGGAGCGGATGGTTGACGAACGGACCCACGAGCTTGTGCAAAAAAGCGAAGAATTACGCGAGGCAACCATTGCGGCGGAAGCGGCTAACCACGCCAAGACGGCGTTTTTGGCGAACATGAGCCACGAAATTCGCACACCGATTAATGGGATTGTCGGCATGACTGAGTTGGCGCTGGATACTGCTATGACGCCGATTCAGCGCGAATACTTGGAAACCGTGCGTTCGTGCTCCGACTCGTTGTTATCGGCGATCAACGACATCTTGGATTTCGCAAAGATCGAGGCCGGAAAACTGGATTTGGAACAGACTGGATTTGAACTGAGCGAAGTATTGGGAAATACGATCAAAACTCTAAGTTTGCGCGCTCACCAAAAAGGTTTGGAGCTTACCTATCGAGTGCCGGAGAACGTTCCGGAGTATTTGGAAGGAGACCCCAACCGACTGCGTCAAGTGGTGACGAATCTGGTAAGCAACGCCATAAAATTTACCGAACGGGGAGAAGTGGACGTGCAGGTAGGAGTGGAATCGAAGACGGACAATGTGATCGGCTTGCGTTTTGATGTTAAAGACACAGGCATTGGAATTCCGCGCGATAAGCTACAGAAAGTGTTCCATGCCTTTGAGCAGGCCGACACCTCGACGACGCGGCTTTATGGCGGCACGGGTTTGGGTTTGACGATATCGTCGAACATCATTCACATGATGGGCGGGCGGATTTGGGTCGAAAGTGAATTGGGCCAAGGAAGCACTTTTCATTTTACTGCCAAGTTCCGAATCTCCGATCGACCGCCGCTTCGTCGCAGCGCCAGCGATACGGAGCAGTTGAAGGGGCGCCGCATTCTGGTAGTGGACGATAACGCGACAAATCGAAGGATTTTGGACGAGTTGTTGCGAAGTTGTCAGATGGAACCAATCGTCGTCGCGGACGGGCCAGCGGCACTGGCAGCGATGGAAAAGTCGCAAGCCGAGGAGCGGCCATTTCCATTTGTGCTGTTGGACGCGCATATGCCGCAAATGGACGGATTTATGCTAGCGCAGCGGATCAAGTCGAATCCGCGGCATGCCGGCGTGACTTTAATGATGCTTTCCTCGGCGGTCTTGCCAGCCGACGTGGAACGCTGCCGGGAAGCAGGAATTGCCATTTACTTGACGAAACCAATCAAGCGTTCGGAACTTTTTGAGGCGTTGGTCCGAGCGGCAAATTTGGCGGCGGAGAATATTTCTGAGAAGCCAATACCAACTGAAACTTCCACCGTACAGACCGGAGCCGGCGAGGTAGGGCGGCGCCTTTGCATTTTGTTAGCCGAAGATAACCCGGTGAATCAATGCGTTATCCTCGGCATACTGGAGAAACGCGGACATGATCTAACCGTCGTTAAGGACGGTAAAGAAGCCGTGCAAGCGGTTCGAAACAGGCATTTCGACATCATCCTGATGGACGTCCAAATGCCGGAAATGGATGGATTGGACGCAACGGAAGCCATTCGAGAATTCGAAAGAACCATTGGACAGCATACTCCGATTGTGGCGCTTACTGCTCGAGCCATGAAAGGCGATCGCGAATGTTGTCTGGCGGCAGGAATGGATAGCTATCTATCCAAACCGATTCAACCGCGCGAATTAATGGCAACGATTGAGGAACTGGTTCCTACCGAAGTTCCCTTCTGCCATTCCCGCTGATGCCAGCGGTGCTAAGGCGTTTTTCGATTGGTAACTGCCATGGGCTGTCTGGCGGCTGCCTAAGTGGCGCGGCAGGGCAACGGGACCCCATCATCTTTTGTAATGTACAAAGGGGACGCGGCCGGGCCAGGAATTGATGTCTTTCAGGGCATGAGTGCCCGTGATCACTTGCGACCGGCGAATTGTCCGCAGATAATCGGATGCCGGGACTGCTCTATCAGTTAGAGCATTCAGCGCCGCAATTGAAGCAACAAGTCGGCCGGTGCTGATGGCGAGGCAGTTCAATTACTGTCGCCAGGCACAGGACCAGAGGAGATGCCGGATTTAGACGCGGAATCTGACCCCGTTAATTAATAAAATTCATGCTCGAGCGCACGACCCAGGCCGGCGTTTCCAAAT
>DASXPQ010000324.1:0-3084 GCA_036493575.1 Pirellulales bacterium | reverse complement strand
GTCAGCCTGGTCACCCAGCGCGCCGCGCAATTCCTCCAGCGCTGCTCGCCGTGCCGCAACATCTCCCCGTTCATCATCCGCCAAATCATCTACGTGCCGCAAATACGCATACAGCGCGCACATCGCTCGCCGCTTTTCCCGCGGTAACAGCAGAAACGAAAAATAAAAATTCGACGCCGACTGTCGGGCCAGTCGTTGGCAAAAAGCATAGCTGGTGTTAAGTTCGCTCAAGATTTCGCGCCCACCACGGCTAATCGTCGGCTGTCCCGCCAAGCGCCCGCCATCAACTTCAACTTCTTCCACTTGCTAACGACCGGCCGCCGCCGCCACACGTTGTAATCAATCTCGCGAATCGCTTGCAGCACCGCCCGGCCTCCATCGATAAACAATTTCACGTCAATTCGCAGCTCCCTGGGCACCAGCGCCACGAGCGGCTCACCAGCATCGAAATACGTTTCCGCTCGATCAACCTCACCCGCCATCAACTTTCGGAACTGCGGATTGAATTCGCCGCGCGAGAAACTCGCTTCGTTATATCCCGCCGCCCGACAACTATCCTGCGGCAAATAAATGCGCCCCTTCTGGTAATCCCGCGCCACATCCTGCCAAAAATTCGCCAATTGCAATCCCGTGCACACCGCATCCGCCAGCTGCCCACGCTCAGCATCGTGGCAGCGCCCCAAATACAACACCAGCCGCCCCACCGGATTAGCCGAATTCCGGCAATACCCCAACAGTTGCTCAAACGTCTCATAGCGTGTACATGTTTGATCCTGTCGAAACGCCACCAGCAAATCCCGAAACGGCTCAATCGGAATCTCAAACTCACGGATCGTTTCCGCTAGCGCCACAAACACCGGATGTCCCGCCGCGCCGCTGCGATAACATTCGTCCAATTCCGACTGCCACCAATCCAATAATTCCAAACTCTGCTTGCCGCCGCCCGTTTCATCTGCCAAATCGTCCGACCATCGGCAGTAGCTATAGATATTGCAAAAATGCTGCCTCAGCTCCGCCGGCAATAGCGAACTGGCCACCGTAAAATTCTCGTAGTGTCTCCGCGCCAACCGCCGGCAATACGCCTGCGCCTCGCTCAGCGATACCTGCGGCCGCTCCGCCGATCCCGGTCCGTGAATCGCAAGTTCGTTAAACAGCGACGGTTGAGCCATACCACAACGCTAGCAGAAAATCGCGTAGTATCCTAATGGAGCGTTGCCGGGTCGGATGGAAAGCCTTCGAGCGTCGGGTCCATAAACTTCTGATAATCCAATCGGTAAAAATCAGCCAGTTTTACGCCACACCCGGGGCAAAAATGAATTACAGCCTTGGCAGCAAGCGATAGGCAACCGACTGCTGGTGTAATGGATGCAATGATTTGGTGTTCGTCAACTGCGCGGTAGCACAGAAAAAACCAAGGCTGTTCGTACCCCTTCGATACTGTCCCTGCATAAACAAAAAAGCCGCGATCATGGCGTGCGGCCACGCAGTTTTTCATAAAGTTACAGCACCAGTTGTCCATGCAGTCACCAGTGGAATCGCCTACCCGACAAGTGCCAAGCACATTATGATAACGCATAGTACGCATCGCCATCCACCAGTAAGGAATAGCCGCCCGATGAAAATCATCCTCGCCAGTCCCCGCGGCTTTTGCGCCGGCGTGAACATGGCAATCGAAACCCTCGAAAAGTCCCTCGGCATCTTCGGTTCGCCGGTCTATGTCTATCACGAAATCGTCCACAACAAGCACGTCGTCGATCGCTTCCGCAACGAAGGCGCCGTTTTCGTGAACGATCTGCACGAGGTCCCCGAAGGCTCCAATCTTCTGTTTTCCGCCCACGGTGTTTCGCCGGAAGTCCGCCGAGTGGCCCAGGAGCGCCGCCTCAAAACCATCGACGCCACCTGCCCGCTCGTAACCAAAGTTCATTTAGAAGCGGTCCGCTATGCTAAATCAGGTTACACCATTATTTTGGTAGGCCACGCCGGCCACGACGAAGTCATCGGCACCATGGGCGAAGCCCCCGATTCTTTTTACCTGGTTGGCAACGTTGACGAAGTCGACGCTCTGGAATTCTCGCCGAAAACTAAACTGGCCTACCTCACGCAAACCACCCTCTCGGTCGACGATGCCAACCGCATCATTAACCGCCTGAAGGAAAAATTTCCCTTCATCATCGGGCCGCCCAAAGAAGACATTTGCTACGCCACGCAAAACCGCCAGGAAGCCGTACGGCAACTATCGACCGACGCTAACTGCGTGCTCGTCGTCGGCAGCCAAAACAGTTCCAACAGCCAGCGTCTGGCGGAACTGGCTTCCGAAACCGGCGCCTCCGCTTATTTGATCGACGGCCCAGCCGACATCGAACTGAACTGGTTCCAGCCCGGCGACATCGTCCTGCTCACCGCCGGCGCCAGCGCCCCCGAAACCGTCGTGCAACAGTGCATCGAACTCTTGAAGCGCCACTTCGGCGCCACCGTCGAGGAGCGCACCTTGCGCGAAGAGCAAGTTTACTTCGCCCTCCCCAAAGAACTCCGCGTGTTGACCAATCAATGACGAACTGAAGAATCGTCATTCATTTCGTCACTGCTATCCCTGCGGCCATCGCGGCTCCTGCGGTCCATTCGGCGTCTGTGATCCAAAGCCGTGCTGCCGATTCCACTCCTCGTCCGCATCCAGCACTTCTAAGCCCGCCGCCTCGACCCCCGGCGCCGCTAGCGAAAACAGCGGCATCAGCAGCGCCCCCACAATAAACCCGCCCACGTGCGCCCACCATGCCACGCCCCCATCCATTTGCCCGCCCAACGTTCCCAAGCCGCTAAATAGCTGCGCCCCAAACCACAGCACCAAAAACAAATACGCCGGCACTTCAATAACCGTCACGAACACAAACAGCAGCACCAGTGTTTTAATTTTTGCGTGCGGAAAGGTAACGGCATAACCTCCCAGTACCGCCGCAATCGCTCCGCTGGCGCCGATAATCGGCGTCGCACTCGCCGGTTCCATTGCCCAATGCGCCGTGGTCGCCGCCAATCCTCCCACCAGATAAAACACCGCGAACAGGAAATGCCCCAGTCGGTCCTCAATGT
>DASXPQ010000323.1:0-4805 GCA_036493575.1 Pirellulales bacterium | reverse complement strand
AGTCGCGCGCAAATCCGCCTGAACAGGAGATGCTTAAAACGCTAGTCAACCAATCACATCAATTGGTCCGCTTGGTCGAAAATCTGCTCGATATGGCCAAACTCGAATCAGGATCGACTGTACTCAATCGGCAATGGCATGTACTGGAAGAGTTGATTGGCTCGGCGCTTGCTCGTGTCAGGCAAGACTTAAGCTCGCACAAAGTAATCGTCCAAATTCCCGAATCATTTCCGTTAATCTTGGTGGATGGATTTTTATTGGAGCAGGCGTTTCTCAATTTATTGGAAAACGCCTCTCGCTACACTTCGGCCGGAACGGACATCGAGATTAGCGCCAAGAGTAGTGGCAATCGAGTTGAACTCCATTTCGCCGACAATGGTCCTGGCCTGCCACCCGGCACAGAAAAAAAAGTGTTCGACAAGTTCTTTCGGGCGACAGCCGCCACGCCGGATGGTCGCCGTGGCGTCGGCTTGGGGTTGGCGATCTGCCAGGGAATTGTGCAAGCCCACGGCGGACAAATCATTGCTGCGAATCGTCCTACTGGCGGCGCGGAATTCGTCATCTCATTGCCCTGTAAACAGCAGTCGCCTCAAGCGGCTGTCGGCTAAAGTCCCCTCGCATTTCGCTCCGTGAAATATGACATCGGTAACTGCCGCACGTTCCCGTATTCTGCTGGTTGAAGATGATCCTGCAATTCGGGAGTTCCTTCGCAATTCCTTATCGGGCGCTGGTTACATTCTGGACGAAGCGCCAACTGGCCAGGCGGCACTTGAACTGGCCGGCAGATGTCCTCCCGACTTGGTGATCCTCGACCTTGGACTGCCCGACATTGACGGTCAAGACGTGCTCGAAAAACTGCGTGAATGGCTGCAATCGCCAATTATCATTCTTTCGGCTCGCAACCAGGAAGCCCAAAAAATTGCAGCGTTGGATCACGGTGCAGACGACTATCTGACCAAACCCTTCAACACGGGTGAGCTTCTAGCCCGCCTTCGCGTTGCCTTGCGTCATCGGGAGCGTATTCTGAGCGGCAGCGAATCTGCCGTTTTTGAACAGGGCAACCTAAAAGTGGATTTGGCGGCTCATCGCGTTTTTGTCAAAGGCGCAGAAATTCACTTGACGCCGATTGAATACAAGCTGCTGACAACCCTGATACAAAACGCCGGCAAAGTTTCGACACATAAAAGCCTGCTGATTAAGGTCTGGGGACCGGAGCGGGCACGGGACACACATTATTTGCGGGTCTTTATGACAGGTTTGCGGCGCAAAATTGAAGACGATCCTGCTCAGCCGAGATATCTGCTCACCGAGCAAGGCATCGGCTACCGATTAGCAGCGGACGATTGATCGACAACTCACTACTGGTCGGCCGGCATGGTGGAGGGTGAACCCAATTCGGTCTGATTGTACGACAGTCTGGACGATCACTTAGCGCGAGAAATCATTTTGCGTGGTCGACAATCAGAAACAGTCGCATCAGGAAGTAAGCGATTGTTCCCGTGACAGGAATTGTAAGCAGCCAGGCCCAGACCATCCGTTCAACAATCGTCCATTTCAGGGCGCCGAATCGTTTGGCCGCGCCGACGCCCATGATGGCCGCCGAGATGTTGTGCGTTGTCGATACGGGGATTCCGAAATACGATGCCAGGCCGATTATGGCTGCGGAACTGGTTTCGGCGGCGAAGCCATTCACCGGCTGGAGGCGGACCATTTTGTGGCCCAGCGTTTTGATAATTCTCCAGCCGCCGGCCGTGGTTCCCGCGGCCATTACCAGTGCGCACATCAATTTGATCCACAGGGCAATGGACAAATTGTGACCCGGCTCCGGCGCCGCAACACGCATGAACGACAACCAATTCGGCAAATTCGCAAAGCGTCCGTCCGCGGTGCCCGAGGCTAATGCCAAGGCGATAATCCCCATCGTCTTTTGCGCGTCGTTCGTGCCGTGCATCAAGCCCATGCCGGCGGCGCTAAACATTTGGGCCTTGCCGAAAACCGCATTCACGGTGCGCGGCTTCCAGTTGCGCAGCAAAGCATAGAGAAGCCCCATGATGAAAAAACCAAGCACGAAGCCCGACAGCGGCGATGCAAACATAGGAATGATGACTTTCCAAAGTAATCCCTTGCTCGGATACCAATGCGCGCTATCTGGCTGCGACCACACAACGACGCTCCAGTTGCCGGCGGCGGCCACGGCAGCCCCAACCAGTCCTCCCACCAGTGCATGACTTGAACTGCTTGGCAGTCCGGCGCGCCAGGTAATCAGGTTCCAAATAATGGCGGCCAGCAGTGCGCAAATCAGCACTTCCTGCGAGGCAATCCGGGGGTCGATCAGTCCCGAGGCAATCGTCGTGGCCACGGCTGTGCCTAACATAGCGCCGACAAGATTCGTGCAGGCCGCCATCATAACGGCTTGCCGTGGCGTGAGCACCTTGGTTGCAACCACGGTGGCGATCGAATTGGCCGTGTCGTGGAAACCATTGATGTACTCGAACACGAGCGCAATCAAGATCACGACGAATATTAACGTCATGGTTTTGGCTCGTGCATCAGGTATTCTTCAGCACGATGTGCGAAATGGCGTTGCCGGCATCGCGGCAGCGATCGATGACTTTTTCAAGCAGGTCGTACAAGTCGCGGGCCATCATCGCCTGCAGCGGCTCATATTTGCCGCTATACACTTCGCGCAGCAGGTCAAGCATTACGTCGTCGGCCTCCCCTTCGATGCCTTGCAGGCGGTCATTCATTGCCTTGACCGTTTCCAGCGGAGGTATTTTCCGCAACAATCGGACCATTTGCGAGAGCGTGTCCGTGGCCCGTCGCATGAGTTCGATTTGCCGAGTGAAATCGACCACGGCAAGTTGGTGCGGCGCCAAATTGAATCGCTCTGCGAACTTTTCGATTGATTTGCAAATGCGGTACATCGCATACGACAGCGTTTCAATATCTTCTCGTTCCAGCCCGGTCACAAATGTATTAACCAGCTCCATGCTAATCGTGTCGGTAATGTGCTTATCCTTGCCGCGAGCCAATGCGAATTCGTGCAACGGGTGCGCATGGCTGCGGTCCTTTAGCAGTTCGATCAGCAGCCGGGTGAGCTCGCGGGTTTCGTCGGCGCTGGCCTCCAGTAAATCGAAAAACTTTGCATCGTGGCTGAAGTACTTCTGGATGGAAAACATGTCGGGTTGCTCATGGAATTTGACATCGTCGGATAAGCTATCCGATGATCGGTTTGAGGAGTGATCTTGCCCTAAACCGCCAGCATTGGCAAGGCTCTGATTATTGGATTCGCGAGATGCAACGCCAGATGCATGGGTGTGGCATCGCCACCGCTCTGGAGGCCATCCGGGTTTGGTGATCACTTGTTTTGACGGCTGAAGATAATGCGGTTCGAACATGCCCACGTAGGACCGTGGACATGGCACGCCGATAATCTAGCAAGCCCAGTGGCGACGGGTTCACTCGGTCGATGCAGCGATATTAAACCGGCGAATTAATGCCTTTGTGGTGGGAATGACCGTGGGCGAGACGCTAAGAGAGCGAAATCCCATTTTGAGCAAACGGGGCACCCATTCCTCTCGACCCGCCAACTCCCCGCATAGCGTAACCGGCCGCAGCTTTGCATCGGCCAAAATAATACCTAGAAGCCGAAGAATTGATTCGTGGCTATCCAGAAAGTATTCATTAACGGAAGCGTCGTCGCGAGCAGCGGCTAAGGTGTATTGTGTGAGGTCGTTTGTGCCGACACAAAAAAAATCAACGTGCTGTAAGAGCGCTGGAATTGCAAGCGCCGCCGCCGGTGTTTCCACCATTGCGCCAAACTCTGGAGCTTGGATGATTTTTCGCTCGGTGCAAATTTCCTCGAAAACCTCCCGCATCCGTCGGATGTCGTCTTCGAGCGTGACCATCGGGATCAGCACTCGCAGCGAATGTTCCTGTGCAAGCCGCAAAATCGCTCCGATCTGGGTGCGCACCAATTGGGCATAATGCAAAAGCAAGCGCACGCCGCGACGTCCCAGTACCGGGTTGGACGTGGGCGGAAGTCCCAAATAGGGAAGCGGTTTATCGCCGCCAATGTCGAGCAACCGAATTGTGACGGGCCGCTTACCCAGCGGAGTAATAAGACTTTTTAGTTCGCCGAATAATTCGTCCTCAGTTGGCGGTATGGGCCGCGCAAAATATAGTTGCTCGATTCGCAACAGCCCGACCCCATCGGCGCCGTTGTCAAGCGCGAGCTCCACATCGTCGTGAATGCCAATATTGGCCTCGACCCGAATCAGTTGGCCATCTTGCGTCCGTGCGTCGTCACGACATGTTGCCCTGCAACGCACCAGGGTGGCCCGCCACTTTTCCATTCGCTCCTGGAATTCAATTCGTGTTGATTCCTGCGGAGCGACGACGAGTGTGCCGTTAAAGCCGTCGACCAGCAAATCCACTCCGCTGGAAACTTGCGATAGAACTCCCGGGATTTGTGCAACCGTGGGAATATTTTTTTCACGGGTTAGCAGCGCGGCATGCGAGCCCTGCCCCAAAGTCTCCACAACCACGGCCATTACATTGGCCTTGGGGAGCAAAACAACATCGGATGGCAGCAGCCGTTGGACGACCAGAATACTGTGCTCTGGAATTGATTGCAGGCCGGATTCTGACTCACCCCGTAGCCGCCGAATCATGTTTCGCCCCAGATCAAGCACATCGTCGGCGCGCTGGCGAAGTGTTTGATTTTCCAGGGCTTCGAACTTCTGGTACCATTTCTGAAGCACACGGCGAACCACTGCTTCCGCAGTTATCAGCGAAGTTCGGAG
>DASXPQ010000322.1:0-2586 GCA_036493575.1 Pirellulales bacterium | reverse complement strand
AGCGCCGACTTTATGGGCTCCGGTGGGGAAATACTTGCCGACGAGGCCGACGATGCGCGAAGGGACGCCGGTGAGGGCGGGAGGGAATTCGACCCAGTTGCCTTGGTTGTAGGCGCCGGATTTGGGATCGTTTTTCCAGGTGATGCGGAACAGGTTGACGGGGTTGATGTCGTTGAGACCCACGCCGGTGAGGCGCGAGCGGACGGCGGGCGGAATTTTTTCCGGGTCCTTCAGTTGGGCGAAAGTCGGAACGACGATGTTGCGTTCGCGGCAACGGCGGATGGTTTTTTCGAGGATTTTTTGATTCGTGTTATCGGTCATCGTCGGGCGTAAAATGATGCTTTGCGGCAAACGCGTGTGGCTCCAAATCGGCGACCAGAATCGCCTCCTACATTCGCGAAGTTTGTCATGTTACCATAGATGGTTTCGCGAAGGAATTCGTCGTGAGCTTGATAACTGAATTGGTGTGCGTGCAGTGCGGGACTAAATACCGCGAGGGGGAGGCATCTACCTGCCCCCGTTGTGGTCCTGATGAGGGGATACTGGACGTGCGGTTTGATTTGGCGTGCGCGGCCAAGACGCTGACACGGCGCAGCCTGGCGGAGCGGACGCGGTCGCATTGGCGGTATCGAGAATTATTGCCGCTGGATGAGAAGTTTTGTCCGACGGAGGGGCATTTGGGGTGGACGCCGATGATTGAAGCGCCGCGACTAGCTGAGGTGCTGGGCATTGGGCGGCTGCGGTTGAAAGACGACGGGCGGAATCCGTCGGGATCGTTCAAAGACAGGCCGAGCTCTGTCGGCGTGCAACGTGCCCAGCAGGAAAAAATGCAGACGATTGCCTGCGCTTCGACGGGGAATGCGGCCAGCAGTTTGGCGTACTCAGCGGCAGTAGCGGGCATGGCCTGTAATATTTTTGTGGGGAAGACTGTGCCGCAAGGAAAGTTGGCGCAGTTATTGGCGTATGGGGCGCGAGTGTTCCAGGTGCAAGGCACATACGCGCAGGCTTACGACATGTGCACGCAGGCGTGCCAGGAGTTCGGCTGGTACAACCGGAATGCGGCGATCAATCCGTATTTGGTGGAAGGGAAAAAGACAGGCGGATTGGAAGCGGCCGAACAGTGCGCGGATGATCCGCCCGATTGGGTTGTGTGCAGCGTGGGGGATGGCTGTTCGATTGCCGGGGTGCACAAAGGAATTGTGGAAATGAAAGCGATCGGCATGATCGATTGGACGGCGCGGATGATGGGGGTGCAGGCGGAAGGTGTGGCGCCGATTGTGGAGGCGTTTGAAACGGGGAAGTTGGATCGATCTGGAACTGGCGATACGTATGCCGACAGCATCAATGTTCCGGTGCCGCGCAACTGGCGGAAAGCGGTGAATGCCGTGCGGGAGAGTAACGGAACTTATGTGACGGCGACCGATGTAGAGATTATGCAAGCTGTGCCGCTGACGGGACGGTTTACCGGGGTGTTTGCCGAGCCGGCTGCCGCGACGACGATTGCCGGCATTGTGGTGGCGCGAGAGCGCGGGATTTTGGATGCGAAGTCGGACGTGGTGGCGATGATTACGGGCAATGGCCTGAAGGATATTCAAGGGGCGCTGCGAGCAGTTGGGCGGACTCACGAAGTGCAACCATCTTTGGATGCAGTGCGGGCAATTGTGGAGAAGCACTGAGGCGAGACGTTGTTCGCTCAATGCTAGCGCGCCATTCAGCGCGCACAAGGGGTGCTAGCAGAAGGCAAAGTGAGCCATCTCGCATAATACTTGCAGAACTGCCGCAAACTGCGCGCGACTTTTCTAGTTTCGTTGAGTTTAGCAATTCGCGGGGTCCGATAAGTAATGAGATTGCGGCCGGCTGTTCGCGTGGATGATGGCGTGTGGGTCTATTGACGCTATCAATGGCTGCGGTTATTCTCCGCCCTCTTTTCAACGGATCACATCGGTAGGTATCCATGAGCACTGCCAACGGATTGAGCATTCAGACATGGGCCGCTCGGTCGCGCGGCTGGATTGGAATATTTCTACTGGCGCCTTTTTGCGTAGGCGTGTTGTTTTCGTCGCCGCACGCGATCGAAGGAAGCTGGGGAGATTTTATTTTCGACCAGGTGGCGTGGATGATGTTTTTTGCCGGCGCCGCGATTCGATGGTGGTCTACACTGTACATTGGCGGTCGGAAGACGCAGAATTTGATTTGCGAAGGACCGTATTCATTGTGCCGCAATCCGCTATACGTAGCGACGTTTTTGATGACACTTTCGGTGGCGGTATTTATGCAGAGCCTGACGTTTGCCGTGGGGCTGATGCTGGCCACTTGGATTTATTTAGCGACTACGGTTCCGGTGGAAGAACGGCGGCTACGGGAACGATACGGGAGCAAATTCGACCAGTATTGCGAAGAAGTGCCGCGATTTATTCCGCGGCCGAGAAGTTTCAAAAGCGCTTCCACCATTGAAGTGCGGCTGAACGGATTACTTTCGGAAGGTATTCGCACGGCGCGGTGGATTTGGCTGCCGCTGTTGTGTTTGCTGGTGGCGCAATTACGGTCGCAGCCAAGCTGGCCGCATCTATTCAAATTGCCGTAAGC
>DASXPQ010000321.1:0-6354 GCA_036493575.1 Pirellulales bacterium | reverse complement strand
CGCTGATTTCTCCCGCCAACACGACGAAGCCAAGCTAATCGACATCGTCCGCAAAACCTGGAAAAAAATGTCCCCCCGCGGCCACGCCGCCGCCCTGCAACTGCCCCTCTCCGACGAAACCAAATCCATCGTCGAAAAAGCATTAGCCGACTCATAATTAAATTACTCGACCCTCACCTCTCAATCCTCGTCCCTTCCCTCACCATGCACGCCGAAGTCATCTCCATTGGCGACGAACTTACCAGCGGCCAACGGCTCGATACCAACAGCCAATGGCTCAGCACCCGCCTCGGCGAATTGGGCGTCAGCGTCATGTACCACACCACCGTAGCCGATAATCTCGATGCCAACGTGCTCGTATTTCGTCAGGCTGCCGAGCGCTCCGACATCATCATCGCCACCGGCGGCCTCGGTCCCACCGCTGACGATTTAACCCGCGAAGCCATCGCTGCTGCTGCCGGAGTCGAACTCATCCTCGATCCCGACGCACTCGCCTATATCGAAAATCTGTTTGCTCGCCGCAATCGTCCCATGCCGGAGCGAAATCGCGTGCAGGCCATGTTCCCGCGCGGCAGTCTGATCATTCCCAATCCCGCCGGCACGGCTCCCGGCATCGATATCGATCTACCGCGAACCGGCCGCACATCAGCCCGCGTATTCGCTCTCCCCGGCGTCCCCGCCGAAATGCGCGAAATGTGGGAACAATCCGTCGCCCCAGCCATCGCCGCCATGCTCGGCTCTCCCCGCGTCATCCGCCACAAGCTGATCAAATGCTTCGGCGTGGGTGAAAGCGATTTAGAAGCCATGCTCCCCGACTTAATCCGCCGCGGCCGCAAGCCCCAAGTCGGCATCACCGTTCACGGTGCCACCATCACCCTCCGCATCACCGCCGCCGGCAACTCACCCGAAGCTTGTTACCAAAGCATGGAGCCCACCATCGCCACCATCCACCAGTGCCTGGGCGATCTGGTCTTCGGCGAAGACGACGAAGAACTAGAACACGCCGTCATTCGCTCGCTGGCCGCACAACACAAAACGCTCGCCACTGCTGAATGGGGTTCCGGCGGCATCATCGCCCACTGGTTTTCCGAAATCCCCACCAGCGCCGAGCAATTTTTAGGTGACATCGTTGTCCGAAATCACGCCGCTCTGCATCCGCTTTTGGGCATCACCGTCGATCCAATCCGCTCCTTAAAGCAAGACGAAGCGCTTGTTGCCTCCATGGCCCAAGCCTCCCGCGAAAAATTCAGCGCCGATTACGGCCTGGCCATCGGCGAATTACCAACCGCCGATCAGCAATCCCCTGACCCGCCGCTCCTCTCCTTCGCCATCGCCGGACCAAACGGCGTCAAAACAAAATCGACGCCGTATGCCGGCCACCCGGAAATCCTCAAAACTCGCGGCGCTAAGCAAGCGCTTAATCTCTTGCGATTAATCCTGCTGCACTCAACCGATCGACCGCCACTCAGTCCTTCTTAATCAACGCCGCGTGCTTCTCCCGAACCTTGCAAACCTTCGGAATCGCCGCCGCCCGAATGTACGGCTGCATCGGATTATTGCGGGCGTAATCCTGGTGGTAAGCTTCCGCCGAAAAGAACTCCACCAGCGGCTCCAACGTCGTAACAATCGGATCGGAAAATTTCTTGGCGTCAGTTAACTGCTCGATTTTTGCCTGAGCAATCTTCTTCTGCTCCTCATCGGCATAGAAAATTGCAGACCGGTACTGCGTCCCATAATCATTCCCTTGATGATTCAGTTGCGTCGGATCGTGCCCGTCAAAAAACACGTCCAGCAACTTGTCAAAGCTGATGCGGCTCGGATCGTAAGTAATCCGTATCGCCTCCGCATGCCCTGTGTCGCCGTCGCACACTCGTTCGTAATTGGCAGTTTCCTTCGCGCCGCCGGCGTAGCCGCTCTCCACGTCACTCACCCCGTCCAACTGCTCGAACACCGCCTCGGTGCACCAAAAACAGCCGCCGGCAAACACAGCCGTCGCTTGCTTGCCCGAGGCCTTTGTTTTTCCGTTTGATTGTTCAATCACCGGATCGGCCAGCGTCGCCAGTTCCTCGCTAGGCGTGAAATTCAACGACGCTGAATTCAAGCAAAACCGCAATCCCGTGGGCCGTGGACCATCGTCAAACACATGCCCCAGGTGCCCGTTGCACCGCGCACAATTGATCTCCGTCCGGCTCATCCCATAGCTGACGTCGGTCTTCTCGGCAACATTTCCCTCAGCAATCGGTTGGAAAAAACTGGGCCAGCCCGTGCCCGAGTGAAATTTCCCATCCGACGAAAACAACGGCAGCCCGCAACCGGCGCACGTGTACACACCCTGCATTTTGTTGTCCAGCAGCGTGCCGCAAAACGGCCGCTCCGTCCCCGAGCTGCGCAGCACTTCAAACTGCTCCGGCGTTAATCGCTTCCGCCACTCCGCATCGCTCAAAATCACCTTCGGCGAATCCACCGGCCCCACCAATTCGCCACTTTTATTGAATACATGCACTCGAACCATAGTCGATTCTCCTGGATTAAGTGCCGCTGACTTTGCCTCAGTCCATAAAAAACCCGCTGCCACAACCAAAAGCATTCCCAATGCTGAAGCCGCCGCCAAGACAAACAATTGTATGCGTGCGTGCATCCTTGTTGACCCCTCTGTTCAGAAAGAACCCCGACCTAGATCCCTGCCAATCATTGTATTCGTGCAGGCCTTCAACGCAGGTACATAATTCGATGCCAAAGCTCATTGGCGGTTACAATCCAGCCCAGAAACCTGCACCAGCAGTCGCCCAGAGCGGCTTTGCACAAGAGGTTAGGTCCCACTCGCCAAACGGAACCTTGCATCGACTATACGCATCGCATCACGCCGCGGTTCTTTTGCAATCGAACCGACAACGCCAGTTCGCCAGCCGACAGAAACACCCGCAATTCGCACTCACGCTTTCCAAGCGGAGCCGGCGGCGAGCTCGTCAACTAAATTTGCGCCATGCGCTCTTCGTGATATTCCGGACAGTGCGTCTCTATAATCTGGAACAATTCATCCGGCTGGAATGGCTTAGAAATATATCCATCCATGCCCGCCGCCAGACAGCGTTCCTTGAAACCTTCGACCGCATGAGCTGTCATGGCAATGATTGGTGTTCGACGGCCTAAGGTCGCCTCTTCCTGACGGATCGCGGCCGTCGCCGCCAATCCATCCAGGTCGTGCATTTCCACATCCATCAGAATCACGTCAAAGTGTTGCTTCCTCCAAATTTCAATTGCCTGCCGCCCCGAATTAGCCGCCTTCACTTGGTGTCCCTGCAAGGCCAACAAGCCAGCGGCTACTTCCTGGTTCACCGGACTGTCGTCGGCAACCAAAATCCGCAGGCAGCGCACGGTCTCAGACGAAACTTCTTTCGTGCGCTTAACCACAAGCTCACTGCCAGGAACAAGCACAGCCATCACAGCGGCCGCTAGTTCCTTCTTTTTCACAGGTTTGGTCACAAACGATTCAATCCCCAACTCCTGACACCGCTCCGTAATGTCCGTTGGCGCCCCTGGCGAAATAATGCCCAACATCGGTACCGCTGCATGCAGTTCACGTTGCAACAATTCCACCGTGTCGAGTTCCGTCGGTTCCGCCGCCGAAACATCGACCACCAACAAGTCCACCAGCAACTCCCCTGTCGATTGGGCACGGCACATGGATGCCACAACGGATGTCGGCTCGACAACGGAGACTACCGTCCCCAAGCTTTCTAATAATGCCCGGTATGTTTCCTGGGCATGTTTATTGCGGCTTATCAAAACAGCACGACTTGTCGGTAATCTGGTTTCGCCACCACCCGTCGCTTCAGTGGTCGCCGCTGGCTCGGTCGTGGTCGGCGTGGGCATGGAAATCACAAACTGAAATGTGCTTCCATGACCAGGCTGACTTTCCACCCATAGTCGGCCCCCCATCAAACTCACTAACTGCGACGAAATGGAAAGCCCCAAACCGGTGCCGCCAAATCGACGGGTCATCGACGAATCGCTTTGCCGGAACGCCTCGAAAATACATCGTTGTTTCTCTGGCGAAATACCAATGCCAGTATCATGCACGGCCAGATGCAACACACACCGCTCTTCGATTTTCTCCCGGCAATCCACCCGCACGAAAATCTCACCCTGATCGGTAAATTTGATGGCATTGCCGATCAAATTCAAAATGATTTGCCGCAACCGGCTCGGATCACCCAGCAATCCGTCTGGTATCTCCGGCGCCACGTGGCAAATAAGTTCCAAGCCTTTCCGCGAGGCTGGCACAGCCATCAACCGGGCCGCATCTTCAACTACGTCGCGAACCGACATGGGAATCGATTCTAGTTCGAGCCGGCCGGCTTCAATTTTTGAGAAATCTAATATGTCGTTCAAAATCGACAATAGCGCATTAGCCGAATCCTTCACCACCGTCAAATGATTTCGTTGCTGTGGTGTCAACGAAGTATTCAGTGCTAATTCCGTCATTCCAATGACGCCGTTCATCGGCGTGCGAATTTCATGGCTCATAATCGCCAGGAACCGGCTCTTCGCCTGGCTGGCCGCTTCGGCTGCCTGTTTGGCTACCGTCAATTGCTGCTGCGCTGTCAATAGTTCCTGCGTCAGTCGCTCCAATTCCTGATTCGAGCGCGCCAATTCTTGCGATCGCGCTTCGACCGCCGCCGTGCGCTCCACCACTCGCTGCTCCAAGTTCTCATTCAAAGTTTGCAACTGCGCAAATCCCGCTGCGTTTTCTAATGCCGCTCCGGCAATCGTGGCAATGTAATCAGCCAACCGTTCTTCATCAGGCCCGAATAAGCCCCGCACATGTTCGTGCGTAACGTACAAACATGCCGTCGCCTGTCCACGCACATACAGCGGAGCGCATAATGCGGAACGGATCGCGCTGGAGTCGGTGGCGTTCGCACCCTGCGCGGTCGATTCTTCTTCAAATGCTATCGCCTTGCGAAGTTGTAATGCCTCCACAATTTTTGCTTCGCTCCACACGCCCGGAATCGTCCCCGCCGCCGGTGCGAACCTCGGCTGACCTTCCTGTTCTTCAATCGACACCACCATGCAGTGCTCTGCCCGCAACAACCGCAATGCGGCAATCCGAGACTCGCCCAAAATCACCGGCGGCGACAACGCGGAGGCGATTCGTCTGCCCCAATCTAGTACCGCATCGAATCGATCGGCCAGCGACAAGCTGGCCGGTCGCACAGTTGGATCCGCGATATGATCGTGAACATCGTATACGCGCAATTCTCTCAGGAGCGATCGAGCGGCCGCTTGATCCAAAAGAGCATCCGGATAATCGAGCTCCGTCTCCAATTCCGCCTTCGCCAAAAGTGTTTGAGCATATTCGTATTGCGACTTTTGTTTCTTCGCCAGCGTCAAGCTTTTGTTCAAATATCGCAACGCCCGACGAGGCCGGTCGCACATCGCAAATGCCAAACCCAGCTCCCGGTAAGCATGCGGCAGATCGTTCTTGCACAACCATCCCACCCGAATCGCGCGCCGCGCCGTTATCGCTGCCTGGCGCAACAATTCGCGTCGTCGCTTCGATGTCAGATGCTCCGACTTCAAAGCCTGATGTCGCAATGTCGTTGCCAGCCAGGGCCAAAACGGCAACGTGTAGGTGTTTCGTACGCCCGCCTTTTCCACCACGTCAATGGCTTGCTCGAATCGTGCCTGCGCATCGCTAAACTGGCCGTCCCCGAACAACCGGATTCCGTCCGCAAACAACACCTGAGCTCTACCTTGCGCGTCATGCCTGGACCGCTCGAGCTCTGGCTTCAAAATCCGTTCGGAAATCGCGCCTCCTGTCGCTCGAACCCACACGTCCAAAATGATTCCCGACGCCTGCTCATCACCAAGTTCAATTCCCGATCGATAATTTGCCTGCGATTCCTCCAAGGCTCCTTGCAAGTCGCCCAACCGATACAGCGATGCCGCGATTTGATATCGCGCAATATGCACCTGCCAATAGTCGCCGGTCCGCTCCAGCAACCGAATCCCCTCGCGGCATTTCTTGATCGATTGCTCATATTCGGAACCGGCGTACAGCACAATCCCGTGGTAATGCAGCGACTGACCCTGTCCGGCTAGGTCGTTAAAATGCTGCCGAATCGCCAACGATTTTTCGGCGTATTTGCGGGCCCGCTTGTGCATCCCCACCAGCGAAATCGCCGGCGCGTGCTCGGCATATGCCAGGCCTAGTTCCGGCGTCGGCAAGAAACTTTCTGCTAAATTCAAATTTCGCAAATGCGCCCACAGCGTGTGCATCGGACTGCGGCAATACCAATACCCATGCGCCAAATTGCTCAGCAATCGCAAATTCAGTTGCTCTTCTTCGTC
>DASXPQ010000320.1:0-5098 GCA_036493575.1 Pirellulales bacterium | reverse complement strand
ACAATATCGCTGGTTTTTGTTTTACTCCGAATCGTCGGCACAGAGGTGGAGAATTTCTGTCGCAGAGCCGCCCCCTTCGCACCCACTTCGCTTCCGACAATCCCGTTTTGCTCACGCGTTTCCATTGATGGTTGCGTGGTCCGTTGTTGCAATTTCATTTGGTTGCGCGGTTGATCGGAAATGACGACCTGAGTGAGCCGAGTCGCCACCTCGACCGGCGGCTTCCCAGTACACTTGATCGTCACGCAATATCCGAGCCAGTGGCTCCCCTTGTCCAATTTTAACTCGGCATACGGAATGACGATGCTAAGCTTCGTTGGCTCGTTGTCTTGCTTTACACGGCGCGAGATGAGGAACACTCCGTCGGCATCGCAGTCACTGCTTCCATTGCAGCGTACCGCCTGCGCCTGCTTGCGATCAGCGCTCACGACATAGGCGCGAATTTCGCAGCGCGCTTCTCGCACGTCCGGCCCTAATAGCGGCAAGAATTCCAATCGATCACCGGGCGGGTCAGCCGATCCGTCGGGAATTAACTCCAGATTCAAGATCGAAGCTGCCCAGGCAGATGCACATGCAATCAGAAGCCATGCGAATCCAACGCTCACAACACAACAAGCAGAATTTATAAAGCGAGTGCGCATGGTCGTAATCCGAAGTATTTGCCGATTATTCAGCTCCGCCGGAGCATACTCACCGAAAGTGTAAAGTAGCCCTGTTTTACCGGGCAACAAACCAAGTAAGAAAGAGCTCGTGCCCAGCCGGCCGCATTCAATAGTTGCCAGCGACCGACCCATCCAGTTATATTCGCAAGACGAGTGTATGTCAGCTCTTTTTTTCACGCACCGCGGGAATCGGTATGCGGTCGCCATTGAAGAATAAGATTCTCATCAGTGCGATTGCTGTTGCAGTCATCGCTGCAGCTGGATGGATTGTCTTCGGCATATTCTTTCACCGCGCCGCACAGTCACAAGACATTGCTTGGGTTCTTGAATTGACTGGCAAGGGGTGGACCTTAAAAGGCAACTTCCCGCGCGTTCTCCAGGTTGGCGATCGATTGCCAGCCGGTGGCGTGATTGCTCCCAATAGTGAAGACGAGGCCACAACCATCACGCTTTGCGATTTTGAGGGAAATGTCACCCGTTTTCTCGGTCGCGATCATTCCCAAAAACTTCCAGAAGTATCTCAAGCCGGCCTTGGTGCGAAATTGTGGCGACGTATTGCCGACAGCTTCGAACCGAAAGACGTTCACGCTATTAGTCGTGGCGACACCGACGACCATTTGAACAGTTCGGTTGTGTTGCAAAACGATCAGGGAACGGTCGACCTCTCGTCGGTATTATCCAGCCAGGCTGCTTCTTCGCTGTCGCTACGTTTCAAGCTTCTCAGTCCAGAGCTTTTGCAGGAAGCTAGCTCGGTGAAAAAATCAGAAATTGATTGGGATCCCAGTAAGTCCGGTGCCACTCGAAGTCCGAAGTTGCCGCCCGGTTTATACTCGGTCGAGATGCAGGGCGCAGATACTGGAGTGGACTCCAAGGAATGTTTGCTACTAGTTTGTGCGAGCAACGAGTTTTCGCTTGCCGAGAAAGAATTCAGCAATTGCGTAGCACAAATCAATTCTTGGCCCGCCGAAATTCGAGATTCGCTTGGCGAACAGAATCGCCGCGCATGTGTTCGGGCACTGGCGGGGCGGTGAATTATCCAATCGATGACGGTTGAAACCACAGCAAAGCGTGGTTCACAATATTTCAGCTCGCATGTCACATAAAACTGTCAACCGGCGCAACTTAAAAGCTACGCTTCGCAGTCTGCTTTGGGATCTTCTCACCAAGCTGCCCACCGTCGCTGTCGTGGCACTCATCGTGCTGGCGCTGGAGCATTTTGGCGTCCTCAACGGTTTGCAGACCGTGACCCTTGACACCTGGTTGCTCGCCACTGCCGGCGGGCCAAGTAGCGAGATTTTCATTGTTGGCATCGATGATGACGATTACGAACAGTATTTCGACGGACGCAGCCCTTTGGCCCCCGAGCGCCTTCGCACAATCCTCGACGCCATTGTCGCGGCCCATCCTAAGACCATTGGAGTGGACATCGATACGTCCAATTCGATGTTCAAGAATCTCATGCATGAGTCGGCTGATTTATCGGCTGCCGTCTGGGCACGGGATTGCAGAAAAATAGAAAAGTCCGAATCGGCACATGCGTTTGAACGAGAAGATTTTCTCGGCGGAAGTTTTACGGAGCTGCCTCCCACCGACGACATGATTGCGACGGATCCAAAATCGGGTGCCACCGTCTTTCCGCAAGATTCCGACGGTCTGGTACGGCGATACTATCCTGCGATTGTTACGCATTCCAGAAGTCGTGACCAAGGCAGCCCGGGTCTCTGCCTGAGTATGTCAATGGCGCTGGCCGGAGAATCTGCTGGAGGCAAAGGGGCGGAAGAGCCACGGCTCTTGAACACCGTCACTGCGAAGATGCAGAGAATGTATGTCCATCAACTTTTGCAGGCCGCGCAAAGCAGCTCTTGGAGTTCTCACTCGCCGCTGGCTGGAAAAATCGTGCTCTTGGGCGGAATGTACCATGCCGCCCGCGACAGCTATCTAACCGCGCTGGGTCCGCGGTTCGGTGTCGAACTCATCGCCCAGGCAGTGGCCACCGAACTGAGCGGCGGCGGCATTCAAGAACTCTCGGCGGTCTCGCAGTTCGCGTTGGATCTCGTGCTCGGAGCGGCCCTCATCATATTTAGCCATTTTTTTTCAGGCCGGCTGGCATTTTTCATGAATCTGTTAGGCATCGCAGTCCTGGCAATCATCGGGAGCTGGATAGCATTTCGGTCGCTGGCCTATTGGTTTAACTACGGCGCTGTGCTTGCTGGCTTGTTCATTCACATGCAATACGAACATACGGTGGAGCGCCACGAATTACGGCAGGAGGTCGAAGAACTCCGCAAAAAATTAGCAGCTCAATCCAAGTAAGTCGCGAGGGACTACCGCCAATTGCCGCTTAGGACGAAAGGCGCCCAAAATCGTGGCGACAATTGACGAGCATCGCAGCCGGAGGAAATTTCGCGCAGGTTAATGCCCGACTACTCATAAGGCGCCGATGCATCGGCTGTAGGCTAGGGATTGGTCGATCATTTCGACTGAGATTGCAGCAAGCGCTCGACGGCGGCACGGTCGAGCTTTCCATAACCCCAGTACGGATTCGGGAGCGACGAGGCATTTTCAGGATTGGCCTGTGTGCTCGGCTTCGATGCCGATTTTGCCAGTGCTTCCTTAATCTGGCCAAGTGTGATATTTGGATTCTTTTGCATCAGCAAGGCCACCACGCCCGCCGTGTACGGCGTCGCCGCACTGGTTCCATTGAATTGTTGGTAAAGACCGGTTGTGTCCCGTTCACCCGGCACATTGATCGCTATCGGCGCCGCATACCATTGTCCCGGTGCAACAATTTCCGGCTTAATCGATTTGCCGATGCGTAGAAATCCTGGATTGGAATAATCCGAAAGGCCGCCGATCAGCATATCAGGCTTCAGATGGTTGACCGGCCGCAGTGTGCCCACTTTTCCAAAACGGTCGAACCGATCGTTCCAATCGTAGCTACCAACGGTAATCGCATTATTGCAGCTGCCCGGCGTCCCGATTTGTTTTCGTGGGGAGTAGCCGGCAGTCGCCGAGTCGCCTTCCTTTTCCTCGAATTCGGCCCCTTCGTCGGGGAACAAGTAGGCATCGCCTGTAATGGTCCGGTCGCTGTTAGTATACAAGCAAAGTTTTCCGTCTCCAGA
Organism: Pirellulales bacterium; assembly: GCA_036493575.1. GTDB lineage: Bacteria > Planctomycetota > Planctomycetia > Pirellulales > JADZDJ01 > DATJYL01. The sequence goes on along the minus strand of DASXPQ010000320.1, from coordinate 1,314 downwards.
ACCGACGTTCATGCTGATAATCACTTGCTTGGTGAGCGGGTGCAACGCAATGTCGATACTATCAGCGTCAATGCCGGAACTCTGATCGGCATCAGTCACCAAATCTTTGACTTGGTCAGTCTGCAGATAAATCTTCATGTCGGTGGCATGCTTGGCATTCCAGCGAAGCGGCGCAGGCTTGTCTTTACCACCAATGACGAGGTCGGCGTGGAAATGATCCTGGCCTTCGTTTCCCGCAGCGATGCAAATGGCGCGGCCCTTCGCCGAGAGCGGGAATCGCGCATCGATCTCGCGCTCCTCGACCAGGTAACCATCATGCCCGCCGTCGTGACCGCCAAAGCTGCAGGACACAACCAAAGGCCGATCGCCGGCAACCTTGTTAAGCCAGTCACAAACAGCACCCAATAAATATGCGTTTTCGAGCGATTCACCGGAACCGACGCGGACGGCGATCAAATCGGCTTCCGGCGCCACGCCCGCATAGAGTAAATGTCCCTGGCTGTCCTTTGGCCCGCCTTGGCCATTGCCCGCCGCCACTCCGGCGCACGAGGTGCCGTGTCCATTGGTGTCCCATTCAGGAATCTCTGGTCGCCGCGATTGCAGATTTCTGGTTAGTTCGTCCCGATTAAAAATGGTGCCTATGTTCGACGGATGGCCAGGGCTGTCGTTCGGATACGTATAGGGCGCAGGCTGGCCGATCTTCCCGGCCTTGTATTGTTCACTGGTTGTATCCCAGAAGTAAACCAATCTTGACACTTCTTTACCGGCAGTATCTTTCGTGATAAAGTCAGGATGCCGAAAATCAATGCCGCTGTCGACAATGGCAACAATCACGCCTTTGCCCGTAAATATGCCAACCCCGCCAGACGCGATCTTGTCCGGCTCATCCACGCCCCTGGTTTTCTCATCATTGACCGGCTCTCGGGGCAAAGGCGGCAACAGCGGAGTGCTGGCAATGTCGTACCACAACATTCCAGGCGCAGCGGTAATCGCCTTCTCGACTTCCGGCTGAACCACAAAATCATGGGCATCTTTGTCGTACTTTCCGGCAGCAAAAATATCGGCGAATCGATCAAAACGCGTAATCACGTGAGTGCCGTCGACTTTGAAATTGCTGCACGATTCCGGAGTGTCAAACTCTAAATTGAGCGCAAACCACAGCCCTGCCTGCAGGTCCATGGTGCTCATCGCGTGCAACGCCTTCGAATTGTGAGACTTCGCTGCTTTGGTCGAGATCTGCTTCGCACTCGATAACGTTTTAATGCCTGTTCGCAAAGCAGGAAGCTTCAAATCCGCTTTGCCAGTGCTTGGAGC
>DASXPQ010000319.1:0-10642 GCA_036493575.1 Pirellulales bacterium | reverse complement strand
GCCCTCCGCTTCGTCCGCACGCTCCCGATGAGCAGCAGGCCTCCTCAGATGCAAATCCGCCTGCCGCCGACCACACTCCGCAGGACCCCTTCGGCTCCCAACCGGTGGTTGAATTCGATGCGGCCAAGGAGCAACACCCCGGCGTCGTGTTGGGCATTGCCATGGCCAGCTACCGCGACCATCAAGGCAGTGACCGCTTTTTGTTGCTGCCGGGCAGCGACGTCAACATTACTGTTCCCACCGCCGGCGCGCAAATCAAGCGGCAGGATTGGCAATTTACGATCGTCGATTTTTACGAAAGCAAAATGAGCGAGTACGACTCGACCTTCGTCTTTGTGCCCATCAAGGTGTTGCAATCGATGCGCGGAATTGGCACCAACGTCACGTCGATCGAAATTAAATTGAAACCGGGCGTCGATGACGAAATGGTCCGTGATCTTTTGCGGAGCAAATTCCCGGCGGAGCTGTATGGCATTTACACTTGGCGCGACAAGCAAGGCGCTTTATTGGCCGCCGTGCAAATGGAACGCGCCGTGCTGAACATTTTGCTTTGCCTGATTATCGCCGTGGCCGGATTCGGCATTTTGGCAATTTTCTTCATGATCGTGGTGGAAAAAACTCGCGATGTGGGCATTTTGAAATCGCTGGGCGCCTCCAGCCGCGGCATTATGGGCATTTTCCTCGGTTACGGCTTGTCGCTCGGCATCGTCGGTGCAGGTGTCGGCTTGACGGCTGGGTTGCTGTTTGTGCACTACATCAATCAAGTGCGCGATGCACTTGAGTGGGTAATCGGCAAACCGGTATTTGATCCGGCGATTTACTACTTTTACGAAATCCCAACGATCATCGACCTGTTCACCATCGCTTGGATTGTGATGGGGGCTGTACTGATTGCGGTGCTCGCCAGCGTTTGGCCCGCTCTCCGCGCCGCCCGGTTGCATCCTGTGGAGGCCCTCCGTTATGAGTGAACTACAAAAGCTGGCGGCGCCTCACCGGACAAATTCAACTTTCAGCGGAGGAATACCTGCCCCGCACTCGCTGCTTCCCATGACGGAGCTTGGGCGAGTACGGTCCCCATCCAAGACCGTACACCTTTCCGCTGTTGCGCTGAAGAAAACTTATCGAAAGGGACCGCTGGACATTCCGGTCCTTACCGGTGTCGACTTGGAATTGCAGCAGGGGGAATTTTTGGCCATCGTCGGTCAAAGCGGATGCGGCAAAAGTACGCTACTTCACTTGCTGGGCACGCTTGACGCACCCACTGCCGGCGAAGTTCACTTTTCAGGCCAGCGCATCGACAATATTTCAACGGCCGCGCGCGAGAAGTTGCGGAACGAACAGTTCGGCATGATTTTTCAGTTTTATCACCTGCTGCCTGAGCTCACAACATTGGAAAATGTACTGGCGCCGCTCATGATTGGCCGCAGTGTGTGGACATACTGGCGTGGCCGTAACCAAGCTGTCCAGCGGGCAAAGCAACTGCTGGAGACCCTTGGTCTTGGGCACCGGCTAAAGCACCGACCGCGCGAACTTTCCGGTGGGGAAATGCAGCGCGTGGCAATTGCCAGGGCGTTAGTTGCCCAGCCACAAGTGCTATTGGCCGACGAACCCACCGGAAATCTCGATCAAGGCACCGGACGGGAAATTCTGCGAATTTTGCGAACCTTGAATGCCGAGCAGGGCCTCTCTATAGTCATGGTGACCCACGATGCGGCCATCGCCGCCGAGGCAGATCGGATTGTAAAATTGGTCAACGGGCAAGTCGCTGCGGCCTAGAATAGATCAGAATCCGTTGCAGCCAGACTTTTCGATTCGCAAAGAAGAACATCCATGCCGGAACTCAAAAATCAACCACAACCGGCCGTAACCGCGTCGGCCCCGCGCACCTCGCTCAAAGTGTATATCAACGGCAAGTTGCTGGAAAAAGAAGACGCAAAAATCAGCGTCTACGATCACGGTCTCTTGTATGGGGACGGTGTGTTTGAAGGCATGCGGGCCTACAGCGGCAAGGTGTTTCGCCTGGAGCAGCATTTGGAACGGCTGTGGAATTCGGCGAAGGCCATTTGGCTGGAAATGCCCATTAGTCCAGAGGCAATGGCCAAGGCCGTGAACGACACGCTGGCAGCCAATAACATAAAAGATGGCTATATTCGTCTGGTTGTCACGCGCGGAGTCGGCACGCTGGGTTTGGACCCGAATCGCTGTAGCCAGCCGCAGGTGATTATCATCACCGATAAAATTGAGCTCTACCCGGAAGATTTTTACCGGAACGGCTTGGAAATCGTCACTGCCAGCACGTTACGAAACCACCCGGCGGCGCTGAATCCGCGAATCAAATCGCTGAATTACTTGAACAACATTCTGGCCAAGATCGAAGGTCTGAAAGCCGGCTGCATCGAAGCGCTGATGCTCAACCACAAGGGTGAAGTAGCGGAATGCACCGGCGACAACATTTTTTTAGTGCGTGGCAACGTACTACAAACTCCGCCGCTGGATGCCGGCATCTTGGAAGGTATCACTCGCGACACGGTGATCGCGCTGGCTCGCGACGCCGGCATCGAAGTACGTGAAATGTCGCTCACCCGGCACGACGTCTATATCGCCGACGAATGTTTTCTCACCGGCAGCGCCGCAGAAGTCATTCCGGTGGTAAAAATCGATAGCCGTTCCATCGGTACGGGTCAACCAGGCCCCATCACCCGCGACTTAATCCAGCGTTTCCGCAAACTGACGCGGGAATGAAGATGTCGATGATTGCATCCCATTCGACTGTTCTCAGTGTCGCGATTTGCTCCGCCTCCTTGTGCATGGCTGTTGCCGATGACTGGCCACAATGGCGCGGGCCACATCGCGACGGAATTTGGCGGGAAAATGATGTCGTCGAGAAATTCGACGCGCCGCAACTGCCCATTCAATGGCGAGCAGAAATCGGACCAGGCTATAGCGGGCCGACTGTTGCGGCTGGCAGAGTCTATATCACCGACCGCCTGACCGAGCCCACTCAAGTAGAACGCGTCCATTGTTTCGATTCCACCACGGGCAAACCGTTGTGGAGTCATACTTACGATTGCCCATATGTCGGCGTCGGGTATGCCGCCGGGCCACGCGCTTCAGTAACGATTGACGAAGGTCATGCATACTCACTTGGGGCCATGGGAAACTTATTCTGCTTCAATGCCTTCACCGGCGAGGTCCTGTGGCAGAAAGATTTGAAATCGCAATACAACATTCAGATGCCGATGTGGGGCATCGCGGCAGCGCCACTCGTCGATGGCCGGCGGTTGATCCTTAACATTGGCGGTGAGCATGCCTGTGTCGTTGCCTTGGATAAAATCACCGGGGACGAAATTTGGAAATCCCTGGACGATCCGGTCCAATACTCCGCGCCGATTATCATTCAGCAGGCGGATAAGCCCGTGCTTGTTGTGTGGACGGGAGCTGGTGTCGTCGGACTTAATCCAACGACTGGCGCGGAATACTGGCGCGAGGAAATGAAACCCAAGCAAATGCCCATTGGCATTGCCACTCCCGTTGCCAGCGGCGATCGTTTGTTCGTCTCCTCGTTCTTCGACGGCTCGCTCATGTTAAAGCTCACGACGGATTCGCAATCGGGCCGGCCAGCGGTCCAACGCCTATGGCGGAAAGTCGGCCCGGATGAACAACATACTCAAAGCTTGCATTGCATGATCGGTACTCCCATTCTTGACGGAAATTATGTTTATGGCGTCGACAGTTACGGCCAGCTGCGATGCCTGGACGCCGCCACCGGCGAGCGCATTTGGGAAAGTCAGGACGCTGTGCCAAAAGCTCGTTGGGCCACCATTCACATGGTCCGGCACGATGACAAAGTTTGGATGTTCAACGAACGGGGTGAATTGCTGATTGGTAAGCTCACGCCCAACGGCTTTGAAGAAATCAGCCGCACAAAGGTAATTGACCCCACAACCGCTCAGCTCGACCAACGGGGCGGCGTGTGCTGGTCGCATCCGGCCTTTGCGGACCGTCACATCTTCGCACGGAACGATCAAGAGCTTGTATCTGCAACCTTGGCGGCCCGACAATAATGGCTCTTCAAGGCACGAATCTGTGCAAATTCGACGGCAGGATCGCTCTGTGAAACCAACGTGCGGCGTCCATCAGGCGATCTCCAGCTGTCGGGTGGGTTATATCCGCTGCCGGACCGCAATGATTCATTGACTATTTTGTCAAATCTCGCTAGATTTATGGCAGTTTGACAGCGTTTTTGGACATGTGCCTCCCCTAATTTTCAGATTTTATTCCATTGTTGTCATCTGTGGGCGTGGTAGGTTGATCGCGGTCGGCGAGACCGTGTTTTGTTTGGCCGTCGAGGGAACGTCGGGTGCAAATTCGCCATAGCGCTACTGGCATCGAAGTTTTGGCGCCGGCGAAAATCAACCTTTTCTTCGAAGTGCTAAGCCGGCGCTCCGATGGGTTCCATGAGATCGAAACCCTCATGGCACCGATTGGGTTGTACGACACCTTGATTCTGGAAGACGATCCCTCGGGGCAAGTAAGCCTCGCCGCACGCTGGGCAATCGGGTTTGGACAGCAGCCCACCGAGTTGCATCGAGTGTCGGCGGGTACAAGCGAATTTGGAAATTTACCGGAGGCCGAAAAGAACCATGCGGTGCGGGCGATTCGCCTGCTAGCTCAGAAGGCCGGAATCAGCCGTGGCGTACGTTTGAAGCTGGTCAAACGGATTCCAGCTGCAGCCGGACTTGGTGGCGGCTCGAGCGATGCGGCAGCCGCATTGCTGGCGGCCAACTTAGCGTGGAATTTGAATTGGTCTGTGCCCCAATTAACTGTAATTGCTGCGGAACTGGGAAGCGATGTGCCGTTTTTTCTCACCCGCGGGTCGGCAATTTGCCGAGGCCGTGGCGAAAAAGTTCAGCGCATTGTCGGGATGCCGGCTTTGTACTTAGTAGTGGTCCGACCGCCGGCGGGTTTGGAAACCGCTGGGGTGTACCAAGATTGCCAGCCTGGTGATCCGCCCTGGCAGGTCGACCAAGCGGCAGAAGCGTTTCGTGGCGGAGACTTAGCGGCGGCTGGACCGGTGGCTCGTAATCGACTGTTGGAGCCAGCTCGGCGGCAGTCGCCGTGGATCGACAAAGTGTTGAATCGTTTGACGGATGAAGGTTGTCCGGTAATCGGCATGAGCGGCAGCGGCAGTGCTTGTTTTGCAATGTGCCGCTCGGCAATTCAGGCCCGACAGCTGGCGGCTCGGTTACGCAATCGGCATCCTGGCATCGGCCGGGTGTGGTCGGTTGGCTCGGTTTGATCGGATGTAAAGGGTTAAAGCAAGACTCGGCGTTCAGTGCGATTTCTCCCAAGTTTTTGCCCCGCAGGAAGGGGCGTGTATTGGCCTCGCAAGGAGAGCAGCCGTGGAAATCACTGAAGTTCGCATCAAGCTGATGGAAGAAGGTGGTGAACGACTACAGGCATTTTGCTCCATCACCTTCGATAATTGCTTCGTCATCCGCGACTTGAAAATCATCGAGGGCGCGAATGGACCTTTTGTCGCCATGCCCAGCCGGAAGCTGACGTCGCATTGCCAGCAGTGCGGGGCCAAAAATCATCTTCGCGCCGCCTTTTGCAACGATTGCGGGCATAAGCTCAATCCAAACCGTGCCTCTCTGGACGATGAAGGGCGCGCCAAGCTGTATGCCGATATTGCCCATCCCATCAACAGTGTCTGCCGCGAGATGATTCAAGACCGTGTGATCCGTGAATTTCACGAAGAACAGGAGCGCGCCAAGTTACCTGGCTATGTTTCGCGTTACGACGATTTTGACGTCGACGATTATGTTCCCCCGCGCCATTCTCGCCAGTCCAGTCGCGGTGGCCATCCGACGACAAACTATTCCCGTCCCGGCGGCCGATCTCAATCGACACAGGTGGCGGAACGAACGCAACGGCCACAACCTAAACCGGCCATCCAAGCCGTGGCTGCTTCTCAACCGCAGGCCGCAGATGACTCGCATGCTAAAGCTGCAACCGATGGCCAAATGAGCGATGAACAAGTGGCCAAAGATCTGTCGCAGACATCTGGGCCCGAAACCGACTTTGGCGCCGGCGTTTTCTGACGGTACGTCCGGCCCTTTCTCGGCTCAGCAATCAACCCAACGGCCGGTGTTAGCGCTTTCTAGAACCGCTTCAATCACGCGCATGTTAGCCACGGCATCATCTAACGCGGTCGGAGCTGCCTCGCCGTCCAGGATTGCTTTCGAGAATAAATCTCCTTGGATGGCATACTGGTCGCACACCTCAAGCGTGTGTTGTTGGACCTCTGCACCCCGCTGGTGCCACAGCTTACACGGTCGGTCCGGGGGAGCGTTAAAAGGGATTTCGATCTCGACCCGCCCTTCTGTGCCGAAAATATTGACTCGCTGATACGGCGAAAGCTGCGTGGAGCACGTAAAGGTGGAGGTTCCGCTGCTAAACTCCAAAACCCCCGACGCTAACCGATCGGTTCTCAGCACCGGGTCAAATTCCACGATCCCGATTGCCCGCTTGGGTTCAGAACCGAAAATGAACCGCGCGCTGGAAATGCAGTAACAGCCGATATCATACATACCGCCGCCGCCTACCTCGGCGATATTGCGAATGTTGGCCGGATTCGCATTGTAATATGAGAAACACGTTTGAATGGTCCGTAACTGTCCAATTTGACCCTCCCTCACTAACCGGCGCGCGAGCTGCCACTGTGGGTGCATCCGGTACATAAACGCTTCCATAATCCTCAGTCGCGGATGGAGATTGGCTTCTAGCAGGAGCTCGCCGACCTCTTGCAAATTTAGTCCGATCGGCTTTTCGCACAGCACGTGCTTTCCAGCCTGCAAGCACTTAATCGACCATGGCACGTGCAAGTGATTGGGGAGCGGATTGTAAACGGCGTCAATTTGCTGATCGGCAAGCAATTCTTCATACGAGCCGTAGGCCCTTGGGATACCCAATTTGCTGGCCATGGCCCGGGCTTTGTCCAAATCGCGCGATGCAATTGCCACGATTTCGCAAAACCCTCCGCTCTGCATAGCGGGAATTACCTTATCGAGCCCAATCTTCGCGGTGCTTAAGACTCCCCAGCGGATTTTTTCCATAGAAAGCTCTCTCGGGCGGCGGCGCTTGTGACGGGTACCGGCTACGTTCGATTTTTTGGTGTGCGAGCCAAACTAACGCCTGCATCACAAAAATAAAACTTGCCTCGCCAAAATTAACTATTTATTTTTCCGAAATTGCCGGGAATCGTGTACACAAATCTGTGGAAGTCTGTATGATACGGTTGATGTCTGATCGGTCGATAGTGGTTAATTCGCAGCGCAAAATCTCGAAGTACGATACCTCAGATTTATTTCTTACCCACGGGCACGACCCGCTGCAAAACGGTCGATTCTTGACCTCGACCTCTGGCTGCTAGATTTCTGACTCCTGTAACGAGGAACCCTGAGTTGAAAATCGATTTGGATCTAGAACGCTGGTCGGTGCTGGATGCCGCCGAACTGTACGAAGTGGCACGCTGGGGCAATGGATACTTCTCGATCAACGCCGAAGGGCACGTCTGCGTTCATCCCACAAAGGATCCAGACCGCTCAATCGACTTGAAGCAGTTGGTCGATCGACTGCAACTACGCGGCATCGATTTGCCCATTCTGATTCGCTTTGCCGAAATCTTGAATCATCGTTTGGCGGAAATTCACGGCGTTTTTCAATCGGCGATGACCGAGCAAAAATATCAGGGCGGCTACTGCTGCGTCTATCCGATCAAAGTTAATCAGCAGCGGCAAGTTGTCGAAGAAGTGTTAGAGTTCGGCAAGCCGTACAAATTCGGATTGGAAGCCGGCAGCAAGCCGGAACTGCTGGCCGTGGTCGCCATGGCCAGTAACGATACGCCAATCATCTGCAATGGCTTCAAGGACGCCGAGTTCATTGAAACGGCCATGTTGGCGCAAAAAATTGGCCGCAACATTATTCCCGTGGTGGAAAAATACACGGAGCTTGGTTTAATTTTGGAATACGCAGAGAAAATTGGGGTACGGCCGAAAATCGGCATGCGCGTTAAACTGGCGGCGCGTGGCGCGGGTCGGTGGCAGTCGTCGGGCGGATATCGCTCCAAGTTCGGGCTGACGGTATCCGAAATTCTCAAAGGTTTGGAAGAACTCAAAAGCCGCGGCATGCAAGATTGCTTCAAGCTATTGCATTTCCACCAGGGCAGCCAAATCACCAACATTCGGCACATCAAGGCAGCGCTGAACGAGGCCGCGCATGTGTACACAGAACTGGTTGGCCGCGGCGCCGGATTGGAGTACCTCGACGTCGGCGGCGGTTTGGGCGTCGATTACGACGGTTCGCAAACCAATTTCGAATCGAGCGTGAATTACAGCCTCCAGGAATATGCCAATGACGTGGTATACCACATTCAGCGCGCTTGTGACGACGCCAGCGTCAAGCATCCAACCATTATTTCTGAAAGCGGCCGCGCCGTTGTAGCTTATCACAGCGTGCTGGTATTCGGCGTTCTGGGAGTTTCCGAGCAGGGCCAAAACGGCATTCCTCCGCAGTTGCCGCCGGAAGTTGAGCAGCCGCTGTCCGACTTGATGGAAACCTATCAAAACCTGGGTGTGCGCAATATTTTGGAAAGCTATCACGACGCCCAGCAATCGCTCGATAACGCCATGACGTTGTTTTCCCAGGGCTACCTGCCGCTTGATCAGCGCAGCTTGGTGGAAAACCTATATTGGGCTATATGTCACAAAATTCAAAAACTTGCTCAACAAATGGAATTTGTGCCCGAGGAACTGCAAGGACTCGATTCGCTTCTTTCGGACACCTATTTCTGCAATTTCTCACTGTTCCAATCGATTCCGGACGCTTGGGCCATCAAGCAGTTATTCCCCTTGATTCCCATCCATCGCTTGAACGAACGCCCCACGCGGTTTGCGGTACTGGGCGACATCACGTGCGATAGCGACGGCAAAGTTGATCAGTTCATCGATCGCCGAGATGTAAAGCGCACTTTGCCGCTGCATCAGTATGAAGGCAAACCGTATTATCTGGGTGCCTTTCTGATCGGCGCTTACCAGGAAATTCTGGGAGATTTGCACAATCTGTTTGGCGATACGAATGCGGTGCACGTCGCCATGGACGATTCCGGCGAAGTGATTCTGCAAGCGGTCATCAAAGGTGACACCGTGCGGGAAGTGCTCGACTATGTGGAATTCGAGCCCGACGCGTTGGTTCGTAGCCTGCGCGATGCCACGGAAGCTGCGGTGCGCGAGAACCGCATTGGCTACGAGGAGGCCGGCCGCTTTCTCAAATTCTACGAAGAAGGCCTGCAAGGCTACACCTATTTGGAAGAGCCGGAGCCGCGCTAAACCGTGTGCTAGCATTTCCGGGCAGGGGGAAGCTCGTCATTTGCAGGTAGCCGCGCTCTAAACGGTCTAGGGCGGTGCACAACCAGCCGATAGAATCCCCGGCTTTGCCTGGGCTGTTTCGAGTCTTCCGAAAGGATCACGCCATGACGATCCGCGCCTGCTCTCTAAGCGCGCTGATAATCGCCACCGTTTGTACATTGCACAGCGGACCGTTGGCCTCGCCTGCTGTCGCGCAATCGTCGTCAGCTGATAATGGCCCGCAAGGTAGCACCTCGCCCGGTGGCGCCCCATTGCAGCCGCAGGTGTTGCCGTTGGCGCCGCCGTTCGTTCTTTCGCCGGCCGATGAGGGAAATTTGAATCAATTGCTTGGCGATTGGGAAAAGGCGAGCAACGGCATCAAAACGTTCAAATGTATGTTCATGAGGCTGGAATACGATCCAGCGATTAATGGCGGAGATCCAAATCAACCGAGTACCCGCAGCGAAGGTGAAATAAAGTATGCCGCTCCCGACCAAGGAATGTTCAAGGTCGAGAAGGTAACGAATTATGTGATCGATCCGAAGACCGGCAAAATCGTTGAGCAAAAGGCGGAGCCTACGGAATGGTGGACGTGCAACGGCAAATCGATGTTTGAAGTCACGGTTCGGAACAACCAAACGCTGGTCGTGGAGACGCCGTTGCCGCCGGAAATGCGTGGGCAGGCGATTACGGATGGGCCGTTGCCGTTTGTATTTGGAGCCCAAGCGAAAGTGCTAAAGAGTCGGTATTTCATGCGGATTATCACGCCGGAGGCGAACGCTAAAAACGAAGTATGGTTGGAGGCGTTTCCGAAGCAGCAGAAGGATGCAGCCAATTTTTCGCAGGTTACTTTGATTTTGAAAAAGCCTGATTTGCAGCCTTCGGCGATTCAGATTTTCAATCCGGGGGCGAACGCTCAGAATAATTCACGCACAGTGATCATGCTTAAAGACCCGTCGATCAACGGTACACTCGATGCTCTTCAAAACTTCTTCAACAACTTTTCGCAACCGAATCCGCTGGGCGCTAAACACGTGATGAATCAAAACTTGATGCAACCTCCGGCGGCGGCAAAGCTGCCGGATGCCAAGGGCGCAGATACCTCTCAAGCAAGCCGCGCGACGCCGGCCGCGAAGTGAAGTTCTTAATATGGCATTAGGATTTCGTCTGGGCGCAATCCTCCGATTGATTTGAAACCGCCGTCGGCAATGGTTTGGCCGAGTTTGGTTACGGTT
>DASXPQ010000318.1:0-5963 GCA_036493575.1 Pirellulales bacterium | reverse complement strand
TTCAGGATCAATTCTATCCGATGGTCGAAACGCTACCCTACTTGCAGCCGACAGCGGCACATTACTTCACGGTAGCTCCGGGCGAGGCCATTAAGGCTGCATTTGCATTTTTAGTACCCGCAGACGAAGTTGAAGGAATTCGGATTTTAAAAGTCAGCCGAAAGAAAGATAGCGGGAATGACCTCTCCATCTTTGTTCCCCAAGCCAATACTGGTGATCGTGTGTTACTGCTGCTCCGCACCGATCGCGAAGTAAACCCGTATCCAGGAGAAGTTCAATGAAAGCTTCGGCGATATTGCTGCTTGGCGCCTTGATTCCGTATGGAACAATTTGCACGAATCAACTGTGCCATGCAGAGGATATCAACATCGAAGGTTGGATCAGCACCGCCAACGACCAACCCGTCGCGAATGTCGTCGTTAAGATCTGGCGGCAAAGTAAAGTCATCCAATCGGCAACGACCGACCAAAACGGCCACTATGCCGTGACCGCCGTCGAGGGCTCACCCATCGATGCAATCACGTTTGATCCCCCCGACATTACGCAATTCGGCCCAGGAGCCATCGATCATCTGTCGGGCAAGCGGAACCAAAAAATCGGTGCGGTCTTATATGATACCGGCGAGCTGTCAAAAGTGATGGTCGCTGCGATTGAAGGACGGTCTACCAACGTTGGCCCTCTCGTCGGGCAAAAAAATCAGCTTAAACGTGTCATGTCGCTCGAAAGCGGCGCCGGCGCTTCTGCTGACAAACTCGCACGCTATGCATCGTTCGCTCAGAAACTTGCCAAAAAAGGTGCCGAAGCCGAATCCAAACTCCGCGACCCAAACCTGGGGATACCGAAAAAAGGAAACGATGATGACGCGCCCGCCGGCCAAGCCAACTTTAACCGACAAACAGCGTACGACGTTGTTCGCGAACTCGCCGAGGTCCACGCGAACTAGCAGCAGTGTTGCTAGGTTATTAAACAACTCTCTTTGATGCTCATCATGCGATCCCGGATTACCTTTTGCTGCATTCTCCTTATCGCTTGTTGCTATGGTCAGCAGCAAGCGGTCGTCGCCGACACTTCCTCTTCCGAATCGTCCCCCACTACGGCAACCAAGCAGTCCTCTGCCCCAATCGACCCTAATAAATTTCGGGCATTATTGGTTGGTTGCACGAAGTACGACAATTTAAAGCCTTCTCGAAGTCTGCAAGGCCCGGCCAATGATGTCGCTTTAATGCGGCGATTCTTAACGCATCAGCTCCAGTTGAACCCCGGTTCGATTACGGTGCTTTCCGAAATCGAAGCGGCAGCACAGGGCGACACATTTCGCCCGACCCGTGCGAATATCGAGCGGGAAATTCAAACACTCATCACAGCCGTTCACGAAGGCGATCAAGTTATGGTGCTCTTGGCCGGGCACGGAGGCCAGCAACCCGAACGCAAGGACCCCGATCCGACGTACCTCAAGCCCGACGGCCTCGACCAGATGTTTTTGCCGTGCGATTGCGGTCAATGGAACGGCAAAAAATGGTGCGTCGAGCGTGCAATTTCCGATTATGAGTTGCGAAACTGGTGCAAACAAATCACTGCGAAGAAGACGCGACTCTGGGTTATCTTAGATGCCTGCTGCTCGGGCTGGACGTTGCGCGGGAACGCAACCGAAGTATCGCGCGCCTTATCGGCGGACGATTTAGGAATTCCAGAGCACGATCTAGCTCTCGCTCAACAGGCGGCCACAGCCCGGCAGGAAGCCACGTCCTCTGCCCAGCAATCGCGCGGCGCAAGTCCGACAGCCTCGACGCGCGGCGCATTCGATTTCGGCGAACAATCGCCCGATTTCGTCGGTCTCTATGCCGCGCAGCGAGATGAATCGGAATTGGAAATGCCAATGCCGTATGGCGAAGTCGATGCCCAAAAGCAAACGATTCAAGGTTTGTTGACCTATGCGGTGATCGATATCTTGAGCCACGCGTCGCAACGAATTACTTATGGCGAACTCGCAAACTTGGTCCGGCAACGATATCCACAGTGGGGACGAACCACCGGTCCTACGCCGGTCGCCGAAGGACTGGCCCAGGAATGCGAAGTTCTGGGCGTCCAACGCTGGCCGGGACGTACCAACCAGCAATGGCAAAAAAACGATGACGGCGAGTTAACAATCAACCAGGGACAGGTGCAGGGGTTATCCCCCGGTACTATCGTGGGGCTTTATCCATCAATCGATCAGGCTGACGCCAAGACCTTGCTCGGCTATGCCAAGGTTGCCGATACCGAACTGATGCAGTCGACCATCAAACCCATCAAATTTCAAGAAGTTCCAGCCCCACGCAAGAGCGCTTTGTCAAATGGTGGTCGCTTCGAAGTCGCTTTGACAGATTACGGATCGCTCCGCGTCAAAATCGGAGTCGATCTACAATCCTCTCTCTCCGATCCGTCGGCAGCTGCGTCGATGCCAGCGATAGGCCAATCGAATGCATTGAAACAAATTGCCAAAGACCTAAAACAAGCTTGTCTGTGGGAAAATTCACTGTGCGAATTCGTTGCCGATGAAAAAAATGCTCGCTGGGTCGTACAACGTCGTGGCAACAACCTCGTATTGATTTCGCAAGATGCGGCGCAAATTCGCGGTGATCTTCCGCCCGACACCGTCTACGTTCGCATCACCGACTCGCAGCCGGTCACAGAAATCATGCGCGATATGACTCGAATCGCCCGCGCCCAAAATCTGCTCAACCTCACGGCCGTCCAGCAGACAATTACGGGAAACATTCCAGGCCAAACCGGCATCGACGACGACTTCCTCCATCCGAACGTCGAGCTGAAGATGCTACGGTTTCAAAATAAGTCCGATCACACCGGAACCGAGATCAAATTTGACGAAGGACCCCTGGTGCTGACCCCAGGCGAATATGTCGGGTGGCAGATGACGAATCTGGGGAAGTGTGATGTAGCCGTCAGCCTGCTCTACATTGATGCCGGTTTCGGCATTAAAGCAATCTTCCCCAGAGCCGGCGCCGGCACCGATAACATACTCACCAAAAAAGTTGGCAAGTTTGTTACCAAACCGGCAAAAATTACAGCCAATCCTGCCGGCCTCGAGCACGTCGTATTGCTCGCGGTGCCGCGCCGAGCCGAACAACAATCCCCAAACTTCAGCTTCTTGGAACAGGAAACACTCACGCGGGTACGCGGCACAGACGACAATTCCAGCCTCGAATCACCGCTGGGTCGCCTCCTGCAAAACGCGATGTATGGTCACGGTGGAACTCGCGGACTCGAATCAACCGATACCGAGCAGTCTCAATTGCTGCTTCAATCCTGGCGCGTCACGTCGGATGCAGCCACGCCGTAAATTCGCAATCATTCTCAAGGCCGCTGGCCTCGCTAGCGCCGCAATGTGCTAGCAAAATTCCTGCGAATATAGGCGAACTTTTCCGCTTATACCGGCCTGATAAGTACAAACTGTAACGATCGTAACGGTGATACCATCTTTGCCGATTGTTCTGGAAAAGCCGATCGTGCCGTACCGATCAACAGCAGTAGTGATTTCACGGCCCGTTCGCACCGTGCCACAACGGCCGCTTCCACAGTGTCACGAAAATTACGTCTTCCAATGTTCAGGTCGCGCTATTTTCAACTCGTCACGGTCCTGCTGCTGGTGCTGCTCGCCGGTTGCACACACATTCAATTGCGCAAAAACGCGACCAATGAGGCCATGAGCGTCGGCGATTTGCAGCAGCAACAGGTGCTCAACAACCTGGCAATGTTTGTGCACGACTACAATTCGATGCCGTACTTCTCGTATCCCAATCAGGGGACCGCGA
The DNA here is from genome assembly GCA_036493575.1 of Pirellulales bacterium. Lineage (GTDB taxonomy): Bacteria > Planctomycetota > Planctomycetia > Pirellulales > JADZDJ01 > DATJYL01. Next base: position 2,151 of record DASXPQ010000318.1, on the reverse strand, counting down.
TCGTTACCGACCAGGGAAGCGGAGGCATAAACACCGGCTTTGGACGGCCAATTACATCGACCACTTTCAATAGCGGGCAATTCTTCACTCCGCCATTTTTCTTGCAGTTCCTGATAACCTCGTTAGGGCTATCCGGAACTGCGCAGCGATCGTGTCAAGAATCCTACACCATGACTCCGATCAACGACCCGCGCAAACTCGAGCTGATGCGCTGCGCCTATCAAACTGCCGTAGCAAACTGCGGGTACGGTCCACCGCCACGCAGCTGTCCTGACTGCCAGGCGCGGTTCAATACGTTTTATACTGGCGATCCCGACGGAAAAATCAGCCAATTGAATAACGGCGTCATCACGTCGAACTGCTTAAAAGGTCCTTGCTGGCTGCACACCGGCTGTAAAAAGGACGTTCCAAAAGACTGCTGTTCGGTCGGCTGTTTCTGCGATACCTACGTGTGGATAGGGCCAGAGGGCCGCGACGACCTAACAAAGCTAAGCCTGGCTATTCTCGACTATGCAACTCACGATCCGCCGGCCCGTCTGACCAAGGATGTAACGTTCTTTGTCGACGCGCTTGGGCTACCGACGACGCAAAAAGACGGCGTAGGCCAGGTGAAGGCTACAATCGCCGTCAACGAACAGATTGAAAGTCTGTTGAATATTGCACCTTCGCAAGAAGTCGAATTGGAACGTCAGCTGCAAGAAAGAATTAAGCGACTCAATGCGACGTTGGAGCAGACGAAAGACTCCGAACAAAAGAAGTTGCTGAGTGATGAAATCGAAGATGCCAAGCAGAAGCTATATTTCCTCGATCAGCAACTTCGTAGCGGCGGTCTAAAAGAACAATTCGCGCCGCCCAGCCCCGCAGCACCGCCGCCATTCTCGATCATTCCTCAATTACAGCAACAACTGAACGCCAATTCAGCGTCGCCCACGCTTTCTCCGCCTCCGCAGTGATGGGATCAACCAATTCCGCCCCCTGGCGCGCGATCGCTTTCAGTCTGGCACGGCGTTGGAGGCCCGCGAAAGAAAGCCCGCTGGCGGTTCGATATGCTCCGGCAGCTTTGTCTTTGCGGTCTCTGTCTCAGAGCCTTCGGAATCTTCACCGCGAGAGGCGACATAGCCGGCTTTAGCCGAGGCCACAGCAATCATCGCAGTATCACTCGAAGAAAGGCGGCTGCACTTGTACCAAAACTGTAAGTACCGCTGCTGATCGTCACCGGCCACCAATTCCGCGGCGCGCAAGGCAAAATCAGCCGCGGGTTGGTAGAGTTGCAGGTCGTGATTGATTTGTGCTAAGGTTCGCAAACTTCCAGCTTGACGATAGTAGCAAAGTTTGCACGCAATCGTAGCCGACTGCTGCGCCTCGTCCAATCGATTCAAAAGACGTAGCACTTCCGCCCGATCTCGATACGCATCCAGAGCGTTAGCATTCAAACTGATCGATCGATTGAAATCGTCCATGGCAACCGCCAGCACACTAGCCATTTCGACCGGAATTACCCAGCGAGAAATTAAAGGACCAGCCTCCTTATTGCCGGCCGAAGTAGGTTCGTCCGAATCCGACGTCTCGCTTTGCGCCATCCTCATAGCATTGTCTGCTCGGGACGCTCTCTTCTTGCAGTTCATCATCAGCCGTGTGAAAAACTCCGGCTTACCCTCGCGTACTGCCGCTCGTTCTCCGGGGTAATCCGGAGACTCTTGATCGCATTGGTTGAGCATCAGTTCAGCCCGGGCTAGCGGAATGCGCCACCAGCGAGGGCTGAGAGCTTCCGCCTGTTCGTATTTTGCCAACGATTGCACGGCTGCGTCGGCGCCAGCGGCTGTTGGTGCAGCGGAAACGTTACCTGCGGACGACGATACTTCAGTCTCCGATTTGGATGAAGTGTTCTTCGCCGTACCGCGGGTCGCAATCGCCCTGGCTTGTGTACAAGAACAAGCATGAGTCAAGGCGAGTCCCCATTCATAGTACAATTGCGGTCGATTGGGATTGATCCGTTGGGCATTTTGGAAATGATTTTCCCAAATCGCTCGCTGCGACGGATTATACTTACCACGGCCGTTGCGTAATTGCTGCTGCGCTATCAGTCGGCCGAGACGGAGCTCCACGTCGTCCAGGCGAGTATTCGGCTCAATCGCCAATGCGTTTTGATAG
>DASXPQ010000317.1:0-4676 GCA_036493575.1 Pirellulales bacterium | reverse complement strand
CATACCAGCCTCCCGCGCCGCCAACACCACATCCGCCGCAAAATCACCGCAAGCAATCAGTCGGTCAGCCCCGCACCGCGTGACTACTTCCTCTCCAATTTTCCGATGCCAATGCCGGCCCGTTTCCCCAAGTTCTTTCATATCGCCGCAAACCACCACGCGCTCCCCCGGCGCTTCAACTTCCCGCAACAGCTCCAGTGCCGCTCGCATAGCCGAAGGGCTGGCGTTGTACGAATCGTCAATCAATTTCGCCCCTGCAGCATCCGTCACCCGGCATCGCATCACAGGCGGTTCAAAATCCACCAATGCCGCCGCAATTTCACCAGGCTTCATGCCGAACTCCAACCCCACGGCAATTGCCGCCAATGCCGAAGTCAAATAATGCCGACCCCACACCGGCGCCCGATATTGCTGTCCATCAACTCGGAACCGCAATGTACCTCCACTAAAATGGATATCAGTCGCCGAGACGTCGCATTTCGTGCCGCGGCCAACCCAAACCACCCGTGCACCCGTGCGGCTGGCCATTTCTCTCAACCAAGGATCGTCGCCGTTCAGTACCGCCACGCCATCCTCTGGCAATGCCGCCAATAACTCGCACTTCGCATTGGCGATCTCTCGCTGCGAACCAAATCCGCTCAAATGTGCTTCCCCAATGCAAGTAATCACGCCGATATCCGGCCGGCACAGCGCGGCCAGCCTGCCGATCTCGCCCGGCGCACTTGCGCCCAGCTCCAGCGCTGCATAATCGTGCTCCGCTTCCAATCGCAACATACTCAGTGGTACACCCACTTGGTTGTTGTAATTGTGCGGACTCGTTACGCCTGCGAATCTGCTCCGCAGCACCGTGTCAATCATCAATCGCGTGGTCGTCTTTCCCACGCTTCCCGTAACCGCCACCACACGACCGTCGAATTGCTGCCGCTGCCACGCAGCCAACCGACACAATGCCTGCAACCCATCGTCCACACGCAGCGACCATCGGCCAGCCCACGGTTCCACGTCACGCCCAGCCACTACCACGCCCGATGCGCCGCGCACCAGCGCATCTTCGGCGAAGCAGCAGCCGTCGAACCGTGACCCAGCTAAACCCCAAAAAACCATCTCCGACTGCACCCGACGGCTATCAGTCACAATCGGTCCAACATGCGTCGTATCGCCATGCCGCGGCGGCATCGCACCCAACCGCAGTTGGCCGCCCGTTATTTGTTTCAGTTCTGACAAGGTTAACAACATTGTTTCGCTCGCTTGCGGGTTAGCATTACGCTGCCCTTCGTCGCACCACAGCAGCTGCTTCATGCGGCAACATGGCATGCTGGTACAACCACTGCCGGGCAATTTCCCGATCGTCTAACCAATGCCGCTGACTGCCGACAATCTGATAATCTTCGTGCCCCTTGCCGGCAATCAACACACAATCCCCCGGCTCCGCTTGTCCCAGCGCCCACTGAATTGCATCCGCTCGATCAGACTTCACAATCACCGCATCGCTGCGTAAAAAACCACGCATAATGTCGCGTCGAATTTTCGTCGGATCCTCCCGCCGCGGATTGTCGTCGGTCACAACCGCCAGGTCCGCATGAGCTTCCACTGCCTCGGCCATCAACGGACGTTTTTCCCGATCGCGCTGCCCGCCCGCGCCAAACACGCAAATCAATCGCCCTGCGGTCATGGCCCGCAGTGACCGCAGCACGCAATTCAGCGCGTCAGGCGTATGGGCGTAATCCACTAACACCCCAAACGATTGCCCACATTCCACCCGTTCCATTCGACCAGGAATTTTTTCAACTCGTTCCAGTCCGCTGGCGATGTCTGTCAGACTGATCCCATGCAGCAACCCAACCGCCGCAGCCATCAAGCAGTTGTACACGTGGCCGTCGCCAATAATCCTAGTGCGCACCGGCACCGTCTCACTCCCCGCCTGAAGCAAAAACATTTGCTCGCTCAAGTGCCGCTCCACGATGCTCGCCGTCACCTCCGCAGAATTCTCGATGCCGATAGTCAGCGCCGGTCCGTCAAATGTCGTAGCAAATCCCCCGCTCACGGCATCATCAGCATTGAACACCGCAAATCCGCCGGGAATAACTTGCCGCAGCAGCCGCGATTTCACCTGCCGGTAGTTTTCTACTGAATTATGAAAGTCGAGGTGATCGCGTCGCACATTCGTAACGCACGCCCCGGCGAACTGAATTCCTGCCGCTCGCGATTGCGCCAGTGCATGGCTCGACATCTCCAGTACCGCATGCGAACATCCGTTGGCGTCCATCCGTGCCAACCAATTGGCCAGCATCGGGGCAGGGGGGGTCGTCATCGCACTGCTGTCCAGCGATCCACCGTCGCTATTAACAATCGTCCCCGTGAATCCCGCTCTGAATCCGCCGGCTTCCAATACGCTGGCAATCAACCAGCAGGTGCTTGTCTTGCCGTTGGTCCCCGTCACGCCAATCACTTTTAATCGCTCGCTAGGACGTCCTGCCAAAGCTTGGCAAATCACTCCCAGCGCCGCGCGGCTATCCGGCACCACACAAATTGGCGATCCCGCCACAGGCACGTAACGCTCGGTCAAAACGGCAACAGCGCCTCGGCGAATCGCCGGCCCGACATAATCATGCCCGTCCACATGGCAGCCCACGAGCGCCGCAAACAAATCGCCCGCCTCGCAAGTGCGCGAGTCGGCCGTGCATGCCTTTACGACAATGTCGTCGGCTCCAAAAATAGTCGCCTCCGGCAATAGCTGCCGCAGACTGACACCAGGAGCGCAAGAGATATTATCCGGCATGATGCAAGGCCTCCTTGCCCTGCTTGGCCGTGAAGCAAACCAACCGATAAGCTGACCCGCCGCTTCCCATCCTGGTCCGCGAGCGCGCCAGATAAAAAGACTCTGGATCTGATTCCAAACTGGGCCGGATTGTGGCGATTTCGGCCAACGTGTCAAGGCAAGTTTATGCCTATCCCGCTCGACGATATCACCATGCAAAATCATCCACAAACATGGCCCGGGTTGCTCATTTCCTCATCGCTCCGTTACGCTATCACCCATGGCCGATGAAGATTTTGATGCCGAACGTCTGGCGACTTATTTGCATTTGACGCCGACACAAGTCATTCGTTTAGCCGAGCGCGAAAAGCTGCCCGGCCGCAAAGTGCAAGGACAGTGGCGATTCACCCAGGCGGAAGTCCACCACTGGCTGGAAAACCGCATTGGGCTATCCGACGAAGAAGAACTGCAGCAAATGGAAACGATTCTCCGGCCCGCAACTGGCCATCGTTCTCCGCCGCACGACATTGCCGAAATGCTGCCACTAGCAGCCATCAAAGTTCCGTTGCTAGCCAAAACGCGCAACTCCGTAATCACTTCAATGACCGAGGTCGCCGCCCGCACCGGCCTGTTGTGGGACCCACAAAAAATGGCCGAGGCGGTTCGGGCGCGGGAAGACATGCATCCCACGGCATTAGAAATCGGCGTCGCTCTAATGCACCCTCGCCGTCCCATGACCAGCATCCTGGGCGAAGCATTTCTTGCCTACGGCCGCACCGAAAGCGCCATTCCCTTCGGCGGCCGCTCCGGAATGCTCACCGATTTGTTCTTTCTGATCTGCTCCATCGACGACCGCGTCCACCTGCAAACTTTGGCTCGCTTGAGCCGCATCATCGTTGAACCGGAACTGCTCTCCGCCCTGCGCTCCGCCCCCGATGCCCACGCAGTTCAAGATGCAATTCGTGCCGCAGAATCAAAGCTAAGCGAACCACAGCAACGATGAATCCACCATTCCCAATTCTGTTCGTCGGTGATCCTAATCGGCAAGAATTCCATGAAGCCGCAACCTGGCTTCAAACCCGGGGTGCACGAACGGCGCCCGATATTTCCGCTGCCTTGCAATCAATGAATGAACAAGGTTTTTCTCCCGCCGTCATCGTTCTCACTCAGCTCGACTCGCAGCCGCCTGCCGTAAATCAACTTGAACAATTACGCCGCTCCGCGCCCTTAGCCCGTATCGTGCGGCTCACGGGCCCTTGGCTTCTAGGCGAAAGTCGTTCTGGCCAGCCTTTGCCTGCAACCTTACGTTCGCACTGGCATCAATGGCACGAAGGTGTTCAACGCTCGGCGGAGCACGCGACGTGCAACGGAGTTTCCCACGCGTCTTCCATCGCGTCTCCTTGGTCTCTCCCGCTCACAGCCAGCCATGACGACCGGCTCCTGCACGCCCTGACTGCTCCAGCCGCAGATAGATCATCGAAACAACCGGAGTCTCCAAAAGACGTCAAGCCAACTCCGCTAATCGCGGTCTGCGCTCAACACCGCGAAAGCACACATTCGCTCTGCGACATATGCACGCAGCGCAATTGGAAAACGCTTTGGATAAAAACTCCCCCCTCCGAAACGCCGCTTGCCGTCGATGCGATCATCTTCGATTCAGCTTTTGGCTCGACGAAAGAGCTGCAAAAGCTCGCGGAGCTTAAAGCGATCACCGGTGCCGCCCCACTGATCGCGCTAATCGGTTTCCCACGCCCCGAAGATATTTCCCGCCTGCAGTCGGCTGGCGCCGCCGCCGTCATTTCCAAACCCTTTCTCGCCGACGATCTGCTTTGGCATATCGAACAACTGCTCGCGGCGAAAACGTGAAGATCGAGATTGACGAAGTTCCACTCTCTCACTCGACCGCAAATTCGTCAAC
>DASXPQ010000316.1:0-4419 GCA_036493575.1 Pirellulales bacterium | reverse complement strand
ACGCATTTGGGAGTCGGGAGCGAAACGGTCAGCAGTCTGGTTTCCCAGAGCGACGACAATGTGGAGCTGCTCGGCGAGATCGAGACCGATGGCTCCGAACTTTCGGAGATGGCCCAGGAGGCCAGCGTCATTCGGCTGGTCAACGAAATCCTACTCGAAGCCATTGAGACACGGGCCAGCGATGTGCACATTGAGCCGCAAGCGCACGGATTATGGATTCGCTACCGCATCGACGGCCTGCTGCACCCGCAGCCAACGCCGCCGGAAATCACTCGCTTTCAATCAGCCATTCTCAGCCGTCTAAAGATTATGGCGCGGCTCAACATCGCCGAAAAGCGGCTGCCACAAGACGGCCGCATTAAGCTCCGCGTCCGCGGCCGCGAAGTCGACGTGCGTGTGTCTGTTATTCCCATGATCCATGGCGAAGGAATCGTCATGCGTATCCTCGACAAAGGATCCATGGAATTCAAACTCCAAAAGCTCGGCATGGAAGAGGATTTGTACCAAACGTTCAAACAACTCATCACGCTGCCACACGGCATTGTTCTGGTGACCGGACCAACCGGTTCCGGTAAAACGACCACGCTCTATAGCGCCCTGTTGGAAATCCGCAGCGACGATACCAAAATCATCACCACTGAAGACCCGGTCGAGTATCAGCTCGAAGGAATCAATCAAATTCAGGTCCACACGAAAATCGGACTGACGTTTGCCGCCTCGCTCCGCAGCATTTTGCGCCACGACCCGGATATCGTTCTGGTCGGCGAAATCCGAGATCAGGAAACGGCGGAAAACGCCATTCAAGCGTCGCTCACCGGTCACTTGGTGTTCAGCACGCTGCACACCAACGATGCCGCCGGCGCGTATACGCGCATGATTGATATGGGCGTCGAGCCCTTTCTCGTAGCCAGCACCGTGGAAGGCGTCATGGCTCAACGTCTAGTGCGCGTACTGTGTCGCCACTGCAAGGAATCCTACGTTCCAACAGAAAGCGATTTGCCGGCCGATTTCCCACACGATCAATTACCGCAGGCCGGCGGCAAACTATACCGCGCTCGCGGTTGCCGCGCCTGCCGCAACATCGGCTACTCCGGCCGCGTCGGCCTTTACGAACTGCTGCTGACCACCAACAAAATCCGCCAATTGGCTCACGATCGGGCCAGCACCTGGGCCATCACTCAGGCCGCCATAGACGACGGTATGATCACATTGCGACGGGACGGTTGGCGAAAAGTGCTTGCCGGACGCACCACCATCGACGAAGTGGCGCAAGTCACCAAGGGAGATATTACCTCGTACCAAGCCAAACATTGAATCGTATTCGATGGTTTGTGGCGCGCTGCTTGACTACTGACAGCTCTCAACCATGCCCGATTTTGCTTACATCGCGCGCGATAACACCGGCCACAAAGTCAGCGGCACGCTGTCTGCACCCAGCCGCCGCGACGTCGTCGCCAGCCTTGGTAAGCAATCCCTGTTTCCGGTCGAGGTGAAGGATGCGCCGGCCGGCAGCGTCGTCCGAGTAAAGCGGGGACGAAAAGTCAAACCGCAAATGATGGCGGTTGTGTACGCACAGCTTTCCGATTTGCTGCGCAGCGGCGTGCCGCTGTTGCGGTCGCTAGAAGTGCTGAGAAATCAATGTTCCCACGCAGGTTTGAAGGAAGTATTGGACGATGTCTACGCGGCGGTAGAAGACGGGGCAAACATTGCCGATGCCATGCAGGCACATCCTCGCGCGTTCAGCGAAATGGCCATTAGCATGGTCCGCGCCGGCGCCGAAGGCGGATTTTTGGAAGATGCCTTGGCGCGAGTAGCTCAATTCACCGAACAACAGCAAGACCTAAAAAATCGCACCACCGGGGCGCTGGCATACCCCGCATTTTTAGCCATCGTCGGCGTTTCGGTCGTCGCCGTGTTAATCGTTTTCTTCGTGCCTAAATTCGAAGATTTATTCAAACGATTGGAAGAGCGCGGAGAATTGCCAGCCGTCACCACAGGATTATTGGCTGTCAGCCACGCCGCCGCCACGTGGGGTTGGCTGATGGCCATGGTCGTCATTGCCGGTGTTGTTTTCGTCCGCAATAAACTTGCCACCGAACAGGGCCGCATTTGGAGCGATCGCCTGAAATTGCGGATTCCCATGGGCGGACCAATTTTTCAAAACCTTGCCGTCGCCCGTTTCTGTCGTGTGCTCGGCACGCTGTTGCACAACGGCGTGCCCATTTTGCGCTCCTTGGAAATTTCCAGCGCGGCTACCGGCAACCGGGTTCTCTCGGCGGCCATTACCGAAGCCGCGGAAAATATCTCCGCCGGCCAGTCGCTGGCCAAACCGCTCGGCGCCAGCGGCTACTTTCCGCCGGAAGTTGTCGAAATGATTGCTGTGGCCGAAGAATCAAATCCCTTGGAAACCGTACTCACCAGCATTTCCGATTCACTCGAACGCCGTACCTTCCGCCGCTTAGACTTGATGGTCCGCCTATTGGAACCGGTAATGTTGCTGTTGCTAGCCGGCGTAGTGCTAGTCGTGGTGATTGCTTTACTATTGCCGGTACTAAAGATGAGCACAACATTGTAAGCGCCCACACATAACCCTTCAAAACCATATCGCTCTAGGGAGAATTGATCATGTCCGCTCGTCAAAATCGCCGCTCATCGCGCGCGGCATTTACGTTGATGGAAGTCTTGTTGGTGTTGGTCATCCTGGTCATCCTCGGTTCGCTGGCAGTTAGCGTGTTCATGGGAACCCAAAAATCGGCCTTTATCAAAGCCGCCCAAGCTCAAGTCGATATCCTCGATTCGAATTGTCAAACTTTCTACTTGGATATGAATACCTTCCCTACCTCGCTACAAGATTTACGCATGCGCCCGGGCATAGCAAATTCCGACAAGTGGAATGGCCCCTATTCCGATCGCGATTTGGGCCCCGACCCGTGGGGAAACCAGTACAGCTACGACCCCAGTGGCCCGCAACACCACGGTGAAAAGCCCGACATCTGGTCCGGCGGACCACCAGGGGCGAATCAGCCCATTTACAACCACTAAACTCGTGCTCCGATGCACCGTCGCCGTAATAATTCGCGCCCTGTTCGCCCAGGCTTCACACTCTTGGAGTTGATGCTAGTGCTGGGCCTGATAGTAATGGTGGGTGCATTTGCCTGGCCCTCGATCCAACACGCATATGAGGGCATTCGCCTTAAAAAAACGGCCGAACAAGTGATGGCTGCCTTCGGCCACGCGCGGGTGCAGGCGATGGCCACCGGCGTAACGCAGACATTCCGTTTTCAACCGGGCACCGGCCAGTACACAGTGATGGCCATGCTGGACGACTCCCAAGGAGTCGATTCCGACGCCAGCGGCGCCTCCTCTGCCATGGCTGGCTCAACCGCCCATAATAGTTCGTCTGCATCATCCACCACATCGACGTCGGCTGACTCAAGCGCCACACCAGCTTCGCCAAATTCGACGGATCCAAACACTGCGAATTCCGGCGCCGGTTCTTCCAGCAGCACATCCGGTTCATGCGGCTATCAGTTGACCGATGGATTCGTGTTCTCCAAAGGCGATCGCGTTCAAGACAACCGTGCCGCTCTTGCCGAAAGCATGCTCCCCTCGGACGCAACATCCGGCGCTGCCGCCGAAAGTGCCCCGCCCGTCCTGTTTTATCCCGATGGCACAGCCTCCGAAGCGGTGGTCACCATTGCCGATAAAACCGGCCGCAGTATTTCCATCTCGCTGCGCGGTTTAACTGGCGTGGCGCGTCTGGGCGACGCATTCACCGGGGAGGCGCCGCAATGATTTCATCGACGATCAAACTACGGTCTTCTCGCACTTCCGCCTTCAGACACGCAACGGTGCGGCAAGCCTTCAGTCTTTTGGAAGTGATTTTGGCGCTGTCCATCTTGGCTGGCGCCGTGGCGGTGCTCGGCGAACTGTTGCGCACCGGCGTTCGCAACGCCCAAAACGCTCGCGATCTAACTCGTGCCCAAATGCTCTGTGAAGGAATTGAAGAGCAAGTCGTCGCCGGCGTCATTCCGGCCAGCGCGGCCTCTAATGTCCCGTGCGACGACGATCCTCGCTGGTTGTATTCGCTCGAGTGCAATTCCGATCAATCGGGCATCCTGATCTTACAGGTCACCGTCGCGAAAGATTTGCCATCCGAGCAACACCCAGTCCAGTTCACGCTCTGGCGATGGATGATCGACCCCAGCATCGCACCCGAATCCAACATCACTCAACAATCGCAAACTGGTTCAACCGGTACTGCATCCACTTCCAGCAGTTCCAGTACTTCAAGTTCCAGCACTAGCAGCGGACGATGAACATCAGCAATCACAATTTGTCGCCGCTAACCGACCACGGTTCCGCCGCGCCGCGGATTGTTAACCGATCCGCCTTCAGTCTGCTGGAAGTAATCCTAGC
>DASXPQ010000315.1:0-2745 GCA_036493575.1 Pirellulales bacterium | reverse complement strand
ATCAACGATCCGATCAAGGCAAAGATGACCGTCAATGCCATGGGCCGAAATAATTTGCCTTCGATTCCTTCCAGGGTGAGGATCGGCAAGTAGACGATCATGATAATGAGTTCGCCGAACATGGTCGGTTTGCGAACTTCGACAGCCGCATCTCGCACCACGTCGATCATGCGGCGCTGCCGCTGCGCACTGTGGGCCAGATGCCGGACGCAATTTTCGACCATCACCACAGAGCTATCGACGATCATGCCGAAATCGATCGCTCCTAGGCTCAGCAAACTAGCGGAAATTCCAAACCGCAGCATTCCGCAGAACGCGAATAGCATCGACAGCGGAATCGCCAGCGCCACGATCGCGGCAGCCCGCAGATTGCCCAAGAAGACGAAGAGAACCGCAATCACGAACAAACCGCCCTCGAACAGGTTTTTCTTCACCGTGTTAATGACGTGATCGACCAATTGTGTGCGATCGTAAACGGGTGTTACGGTTACGTTGGGCGGCAATGTCGAAATGATGGCGTTTAAGCGGTCCTTCATGTCGGAAGTAACTTGATGAGTGTTTTCGCCCATCAGCATGAAGCCGAGGCCCATGACCACTTCGCCCTGGCCGTCCGCGGTAACGGCGCCGCGGCGGATTTCCGAACCGATGACAACGTCGGCCACATCGCCCACGCGAATGGGTACGCCGTTCTTGGACGTGATGACAATACCCTTTAGCTGCTCGATATTCGCAGTGCGACCTAAACCTTGAACCAGCACGGCCTGGGTGCCCTCGCGCACCATGCCGCCGCCGACGTTTTGATTGTTTTCCTCCACGGCGCGAATCACTTCGTCGAAGGTCAACCCGTATTTGATGAGCAGTGTGGGATTAATGCGAATTTGGTACTGTTTTTCATAGCCGCCCCAACTGTTGATTTCCGCGGTTCCCTTCACCGTGCGCATCTTGGGTTTGATGGCCCAATCGTGGATGGTGCGCGCTTCGGTAACATCTTTTCCCGACGCTCGCACAACATAATGAAACACTTCTCCCAACCCGGTCGCCACCGGCCCCATTTTGGGTCGCTCGATTCCAGTGGCCAGTTCGACCGTGGTCAAACGCTCGCTAATGAGCTGGCGGGCGAAGTAAATGTCGGTCCCGTCTTTAAACGTCACGACGACCTGCGACAGGCCGAACTTCGAGATGGAACGCATTTGCTCCAGCCCGGGCAATCCGCCAATGGCTTGTTCGATCGGAAAGGTAATCCGCTGTTCCACTTCTTCAGGTCCCAATGCCGGTGCAACCGTGTTGATTTGCACTTGTATTGGAGTCGTGTCGGGAAACGCATCGATATCCAAATACCGCAGCGACAGCGCCCCGGCGCACGCGAACACGACCGCTCCCAGAATGACCAGAAACCGGTGTCGCAGCGAAAAGTCAATGATGCGGTTAAGAATGTCCATAGTTTGTTGTTATTCTCGACGAGCCGTCATCCGTCTCTCATGTTTCGCCTCCGAGGCGAAGACCTGGCGAGCTGCAATTATTTCTTATGCGGGGCGCAACAGGCGCAGCCTTCACCCAAATTGCTTTTAAGCAATTGCGATTCCAATACCATGCTGTTCTTGGATGCTATGATCTCTCCTGGCAGGAGGCCCGCGATGATTTCGGTATTCATTCCCTCTTGAACGCCAAGACGTACTTCTCGAATGTGAAAGAATTTCGGCGCTTCGGCCTGGAAAAAGTTTTTATCTCGCACGAAAACGATATTGCAATCGCCATCCGTATGAACAGCTTCGGTTGGAATGACCGTGGCGCGCGGTTCCTCGCGCAGCACAATGCGGCCGGTGCCAAACGTATTGGAGCGGAGCTTCCGATCTGCGTTCGGCAAATCGACGCGTACTTTCACGGTCCGTGTTTTGTCGTCGGTTTCGGTGCTAATCCAAGCGATGGTTCCTTTAATGTCCTCGCCTTTCGTGTCGGACGGCTGAAACAGAACCGGTTGCCCCAGTGAAATATGACTGGCGTCTTCCTGGCGAACATCGAGCATTAACCACATGCGCGTTAAGTCAGCCACTTCCAAAATGGTTGCTGCGCTATCGACGGACTCGCCCGGAATAATCTTGCAATCCACCACCACACCGTCGACTGGCGTGCGAATGGGAAACAAGTTGGACGTTGGGTTTCTTTCTAGCTCGTCGCGTAACGACGGTGGCAATCCTAAAAACTGAATCTGCTGAGCAATTTGTTCCATGCTCAGTCGATCCAACTGACCAGGTTCTACCGACATTCCCAAGTTCGTCAATGTTTGCCCCGCGCTAAGCAGGCGTATTTGTGCTTCCTGAAGCGCGGCTTCCGCATCGCGTAGCTGCTTACCGGGTACGGCGCCGTCGCTGGTCAAGGGCTGCAATCGGTTCAAATTTGCCTGTTTAAGCCGCAAATCGGCAATCGATTGCAGCAGGTCGGCTTTTGCCTTGCCCACTTCCGTAGCGTCAATCAACGCCAGAATATTGCCTTTGTGAACTTGCTCGCCGACTTGCCGGCAAACTTGCCACACAATGCCTGTAACTCGGCTAGATAGATGGGCCAGGTGCGTTTGATCGTAGACGATTTCGCCGTTGGCATTGATGGCTTCAATCACTAGAGCTTGATCGACCACAGCAATATCGACGCCGGCTTTTTCGATCGCTTCGATAGAGGCAAACTGAATCCGTGTCTGGTAGTGTTTGCAATGGCTGTTATTTTCCCCCCTGGGCAACAGGGCCAAAGCTT
>DASXPQ010000314.1:0-3027 GCA_036493575.1 Pirellulales bacterium | reverse complement strand
CACGTCATAAGCGATAGCCGCGGTGAGCATGTGGCCGGAAAACATCCAGGCCCAGGCCGATGTGGACGCTAAAAGGGTACACAACACAATCAACGCTATTGCTCTGCGTTTCATAGGCCTAGCTCGGTAGAAACTGGTGGTAGTTTTTGGAATGGAGGGCAACTAAAGCTATCGCCAGCATGATCGATTAGAATGCGCAAAGCCACAGCGCGCATGGGGGGATCAGCGCGATCCGTTAAGAATGCAGCCCATTCAGCTGCTTACGCAACCCTAAGCATCGGCCCATAAATTAGGGGGACTGAATTCTGTGGTTGCCAGGACGCGAGCGTACCAACAGCTTTGACAAGCAGCTCCGGCGTTCCAATTACCGGCGCGGCGATTGGTCGCCGCCCTGCATTCTTTGGGCGGTCGGCGGAACATCGGGAAGAATGATTTCGCCGGCGATTTCGTGCTTCCAAAGCGGGCGGCCAGTTTGCGCGTTCCGAGCATCAAGCATGCAGTGAATGATGCGGATTCCGCCAGGCAAATTTTCAGGACTTTGGATCAAATTCAAACGCTTGTCGCCCACATCGTAATAAGGCGACGAATGTGGCGCCTTGAGCGGTTGCGGAATGCGGTCCAGCGTGACCGAAGCGACGCCGCTGGTTAAATCTACTCGGGCTATTCCCGACTCAATTTTTCTTGCAGCCGCCATGGCTTCTTGAGTTGGAGGCGCACCTCCAGCAAAGGTTACACCTTTGGCAAACTGCCGTTCGGCGTGCCAACTTAACACCAACTCGTTACCATCGATGGTGCCGCTTGAGGAAAACGACAGACCGATGCCGCCGTCGACGGCAACCCAATCTGGCAAGATGATTGGCTGAGCATGCGCGACTACTTTGCCCGATGGCGCATCTAAGATGACGACGTTGATCACATTGATTTTTGCCTGACCGCGCGGAGCTTGGGCGATGACTTGATCGCCGGCAAGCGCCAGCGGGCGCTGGGCCTCCTTGCTTTCCCAGATGGCCTGACCGCTTTCCATGTCGACGGCTTCAATGCCGTCGCCCGCGCTGGCAACGTAGGCAACTTTTCCAGCCGGTTCGGCGAGACCGCCCGGGATAGTGACCCAGGATTTTGTGCCGATTGAGTCAGCAGCGAAAGCTGTGGCTACTGCAAGCAAGGCAAAACCGATTGTCACCGGTAAAAGTGCGTATTGGATCTTTTGAGCGATTGAACGTGTAGACACGACGACATCCTCCATGAAGGTCGAAGCGATTCCGATGAACATCAGACGGCCACATACATCAATGCATGCGACCAGCTAATTAAGAGGTCAGAATTCTAGCCAGAGGGCGCGGTTTCCCAAAGATCAACTTAGACAGCTTTTAGGGCGATCCGGACGGCTGCGGTCGTTTCTGTCCAGTTTTCAATGGAGTTACACTGACAGCACCGCTGTTGTTTGCCCATTCTTGCCAGACTAATTGCGGAAATATCCAGGCACCTCGCAAATACCGCTTGGCCAAGCGGCGGGGCTCACTGAGCATTCGATGCAGCCACTCCAGACCGACGCGGCGCATCCAAACCGGAGCTCGCGGCTTTTCGCCGGCCAAAAAGTCGATTGTTGCACCCACGCACAAAGCCACCGGAGCAGCAATTTGATGTCGATGGGCGTGAACCCACAGTTCTTGTTTGGGGGCGCCCAATCCGATGACCAACACGTCCGGCTTGCTAGCGGCGATTCGCTGCAGGATGGTATCGTTTTCGGCTGCGCTGGTTTCAAAACCCAGCGGCGGACTGTAGGTTCCCACGATTTTTACGCCGGGCCAGCGAAGATGAATGTTTGCCGCGGCCCGATCGGCCACGCCGGGTGCCGCCCCGAGGAGAAATACTTTTAGGCAGCGATTGCCAGCGGAATTATCTGGTGAACTGTTTGGATTAGTCGATTCAAACAGTGCCGGAACCAAATCGCTACCCGGCACGCGTTCTGGAATTTGACGGCCCAGCAATTTTGCTGCGGCCAGCAAAGGGAAACCATCAACCAACACCAGCGAGGCATCGGAGTAAGCCCGTTGTAAGCCGGTATGCTGCTGAAACATTACCGCATGATCGACATTGGGCGTTACCACAAAGCGGCAGCCTGCGCTGGGCGTGTGGGTCCATTCATGCAATTGCTGAATGACCTCCGGCATGCGGAGCGCATTGATTTTCATGCCGAATAAATGATCGGTTTTGGTCATTGTTTCATTACCTGTCGATAAACTGCTGCGACGCCAGCAGCCATAGCGGTATCGGAAAATTGTTCTGCGTGAGTGGCGACGGCGTTTTGGCTAAGCAGTTGCCAATTGTGTTTGCCGGTGATTACGTCGGAGACAACGTGTGCGAGCTTTCGTGCATCATTGGGATCCACTAATAGACCATTTTGGCCATCGCGGATGACGTCGGTAATTCCTGCCACGCGGCTGCCAATGGTTGGAACCGCGGCGGCCATTGCTTCGAGCACCGCCATTGGCATTCCCTCGGGTAGAATGCTGGGCAGGATTGCCAAATCGAGTGCGTCGAGTTCTGCTTCAATATCGGAACGAAATCCGCGCCACTGCACGAAGTCGGCAATTCCCAATTCGTCCGTGAGCTTGAGCATTTGCTGCTGGTACGAAATGCTTTCGAAACGGCCGATGACGCGCAGCTGAACCGGGATTGCTTGTTTGCGCAAAATGGCGAGCGATTGAAGCAGCACCTCTAAACCTTTACGAGGACGTAAGAGGGCGATCATTCCGAGTGTCCAGACGCCTTGCGGTGCGCGGCGTTTGGATAAATCGCTTCGGCCGGGAACTCCGTTGGCAACCAAATGAATGCGCTGGTTCGGAACTCCCCAATGATTGATGTATTGCGCGGCCGTTGGAGATACCGCGATAATTGCCTGGGCACGAGATAAACTGAGCCGTTCGATTTGTGCAGCGGCGCGCTTTAATAATCCGCGTCCTAGCTCGGTTGCGGTGTGGCCGTGCACATGATGGACGTGCGGCACGCCGGCCAATCGGGCGGCAA
>DASXPQ010000313.1:0-5025 GCA_036493575.1 Pirellulales bacterium | reverse complement strand
GATCGTCAACTCCGCGCCGGTGACGCTGACATTGCTTTGAATGTGCGCGAGTTTGGTATCGGCCACCGTCACTTCTGCTGGATTCGTTGGATCGGTTCCAGCCACGATGACCGTCATGTTTTTGGCCACCTGCAACAGCTTGAGCGTGGCGCCCCCCACGTCAATGTGCAGCGTGCCCTTCATCTGCGAGGCATCGACCGTATTGAGGTCGGCCAGGTCTTGCGTGGGATAAACGAGCGTGGTGATGTCCTGCGATCGATTGTCGTCGATCTCCTCGTCGTACGGCGTTTCCGAATCTTCCAGCTTGATAAATACGTTGTTTTGCGCATCGGGAGCCAACGACGTATTTTCCGGATGCATATTAATGGTGATGTCGTTGACCGCAGTCGAATCGGCCGCTCGCACGGAACCGTCGATCTTGACAAAGCCCATGCCCGTGCCGTCGAGATCGCCAATGTTGACCACGCCGCCGTGCAATTTGACGTCTAAACTGTCAAAGCTTTGAAAGCCAACCATTTCGACGTTCGCGCCGGACAGGCTGCCATCCCCCTGCAGCAGATCCAAATCGATAAGTTTCGGATTTTGCACCGGATCGACCGGGCCATTTGCAATAATATTGAGCTGATTCGGCAGTCCCGTTGCCGGCGTATCGAAGATCGCCTTGGTCGGCGGCGCTGCCGTGCTGCCGCGATTGACCAAAAAGTCGACCGGTCCCAGCGGACTTAAATCACCCGCGTCCAGCGTTCCGCCGGCCATGTCGATCGCCAGCAACTCGTGATTGCGCAACGTCAGGTCCGTGACGTTGCCGGTGATGTGCAGGAAGCCGGAATCGGCCCGCAGAATGACGCTGTCGTTCGTCGGATCTTGCACACCGTTGCGATCGATAATAACAGTATTTGCCGCGCCTGCTTGGTCGATCAATTGACCTGGAACGAAAGGAACCGAGGGGTCGGTCAGCCTGGCTTCCACCCGAAAATCGTTCTCTCCCTTTCCGCCGATGAACGTTGCAGTTGCAGGGCCATCCAAGAAGTTGTCCCATGGTCCTCCGTCCAAATAAACGTCGCTGCCGGCGCCGGCCACAACATCTTTTGTGTGAGCACTGCCTGGCGATTGTACGTACGATTGAACCACAGATTGATCGTCGCTTGGCACAAAGCTGAGCTTGTTCATGTCGAACGACGGATCGATTGTATTGCCGAAGACATAAACTCCTGTGGCGGACTTGTTGAATGCACGTAGGCTGTTGTTCCCATCGCCGCCGATGAGCACCGCTTTGCCGTGCCCGTCATATTCGAGCGTATCGTCATCGTCGCCGCCGACGAGCACCGCGTTCACCGCAGCGCCGGTGGCGTCGCCGTAAATATCGGCGATGCTGATCGTTTGTTTTCCCAATCCAATCAGTCCGGTGATGGGATCAGACGCCGGGGGCACCGCGACAATCGTGTTGTAGTGGATCGGCGTAAACAGTGGGTTGCTGTCGGCGAGTTTAAAGATGCCGACAGTAAACTTATTCACGCCGGTCGGGGTAGGAATATCTTCTTCGATCCAGCGCTGTTCCAGACTATGGCCCACGAGTTTTCCCTGGGCATCATGATTGTAGTAAGCGACCGGGTAGGTTTCGGTATGGTCGGGATAAGTAACGACAATGGCCTCGATATAGGACTTCGGGTCGTTGTCGTCGGGTTTGTCAAAAAAGTATCCTTTGAAACTGGTTTGGCCGGTGATTACTTGGGTAATATCGGGCGGGTCGACGCCGAAAACGTCCGGCGAAAGCTGTTCCATCTGCACGTGGACAAATTGATCTTTCGTCGTTTCGGTGATCGTAATCGTTTGGCCGTCACTTTGGCTGGGAACTTGATTGTTCACATCGAACGTGAGGAGCGTAATGTGGGCCAAATTGACATGAGCCAGCACGATATCGGAAAACGGAGCGGGAATGACAATTTCCAAGTCGGCCGAGACAAAAATGCTGCCGCTAGCCGTGAAGGGGATGGTGCCATTGGAAATTTCCTCGGCGACTTTCGAGATTCGCACCAGCGTGGAGCCTTGGTCGTCCAGCGACGAATCGAGATGCAAATCGATGTCGGCAAATATTCCTCCCGAAACTTTGATGATGATGGCCTTGGCCGCCAGCGCCACACCGCCTGCGATGCTTACTCCCGTATTATGAACGGTGAGCGGAGGAAACCCCTCGGTCTCCGATGTGTGAGTGCCATTGTCTAAATAAAACCCGTCGAGCACATCGGAGGCCAACTGCGTAGCGTCGGTCACGCCAGCGCCGACGTCGTGCACAATTTCTTTCAGCCCCTGAGTGTCGTAACCCATGCCCAAATTGATGGTGAACTGCAAATCGACATCCAAAAACAGTCCCGCAAACGGCTCGATGGCAATGACCGGAATTTCCTCGCTAAAGGGAACGGAAAACTCCGGCAGCTTAAAAGAGAACAGCGTGGCGTTCTGCCCGACAAGCAGCCCGAACACGTTATGCAAGGGATCCGTCAATATCGGGAACTGAATTCCACCGATGTCGTTGCTTTGACCGAGCTGATCTAGCACGCTGCCTGCGCCGGCGGTCGCCTGACTCATCACGTCTGACGCCACGTTGGAGCTGGCAATCGTTGCGCCGCTGCTCCGCAGATTGCTTCCAATCGTGAAACTGCCAAAATTAATCTGGCCCGAACCGTTGAGCGAACTGACATCCAGCGAGTTCAATGCCTTGATGGTGTTCAGTGCGTCCATCGCGTCGGACGAACCTGTGGGGTCCAGCAGCGTTAGCAAGCTTGTATGAATGCCAATATCGCTAAGGCCCGGGATTTCCGTGGTAAGCACGTCGACGATTGGCTCCAGCGGCTTGGTAAAGGCTTGAATGTTCTTGACCATGCTCGCCACATAGCCGCCGAAGAACGAGCCGACATCGAGCGTGACGTTGTCAAAGCCAATGTTGCTCAAGTTGCCAAACGTGGTGCCATTCGTTCCGCTGGCGATGGTTGTACTGCCCAGCGTCCAATCCAAATGAAAAAGGGCGCTGAGTTTTGGGTCGAACGGCAAACTGCTTCCGCCAAAATCGAGCGAGGCGTGCAAACCAATATGAGCCGTGGCCGTTAGCGACGCGCTAACCTGGCTGGCCGACGCGATGCTCACCCCATATGTACCGCCAAACTGCGTGTCGCTGTTTGTGGCCGTTAGATGCAAAAGCCCAGCCAGTGTGCCGGTAATCGAAAAGCCGGCGCTAGGTGCGGCCGAAACTTCCAAGGCCAACGAAGCGTTAGGCAGCGTCGGATTAACCGTCGATAAATTTGTCGATTCCAAACCGAGGATCTTGCTCGTCGGATCGAACGTAAATTGCAGCAGGTAATCCATTCCCACGTTCAAATTCAAACTGCCGCTGCTGCTCAAGCTGATGAAGTTGCCAAGCCCCGTATCAAATTGGAGGGGCACGCTGGCCAATGTCGCATTTTGATGCAACAGCATCTGGAACCGCCACGCTCCATTAGGATTAATGTCCGGCGTAACGACAATGTTGGTGGCGGTCGAAGACAGTTCGTTCTGCACGAAACCAGCAATCGTGGAATCCGAAGCGCCCGAATGGTTGGCGACATCGTTGGCGACGGCCTGAAAACCACTTTGCAAACTATTTGCTTCGTTGCTCAAGGCTTGCGTCAGACCGGAATTGTTTCCCAGGCTAGAGCCGATCACCGGAATCGAAGGCGCCAGATTTACCGCCGACGTAATGCTGGTTTGCAAAGTCGACAAGCTATTGTGCAGATCGCCGGCCAGCATCGAAAAATCGATCGTTAGCAATCGTCGATCTTCTAAACGCTCGAAGTGGCGGTTCCGGGCGGTAGAGCGACCGAACAGCGATCTGCGAAACCGTTCTAAAGCGGCGCTTCGCGTGTTCCTTTGCCGTCGTTTCTTCGTGTTCACAATATCCTCCGGGTGTTAGCAGACGGCCCGGCCCACAAGGCAATGAAAAAGAAGAGAACGCACATAACGTTCCGCAGAATAACGCGGCAAAGCAGGCTGGCTGTTGCCGCCGATGGTCCGAATCGCTCGATAAGATGGGTCATATCGATTTCCTTTCCGACAGGAAAAAGCTGCTACAACACATGGACGTTCCGCTGACGTAGCCTGGGTTTGATAAAAACTCCCTGTTCTAACAGTGCGAGCGATTGGTCTCGAACCGATCAACGAAATCCCAAAAAACCAGTTTTTCTTGCTCCCCGATTAGCCGTCCCTCGGAGAATTCGAGACTCCGGCAAGACTAAAACCGAATCCGGGAACCATTTGGGGACAGCCCGAGAGCAAAAACGCGAAAAATAACCGTTCCCTAACAAAAAAAACCGCAAGATTAAGAATCCCAGAGAATTCGCCTGGAGAGGACTCGTTTGGTCCCCATCCTGCCCGTTCCAGAAAAGGTCTGTCTCTAAATACGCTGCCTGCCAGCAGTTTTGCAATTAAATTGATGGCAAGATCTGCGTACTCCTCTGTCCACAAAGCCAGCTTCTATTCGGTTTATGGATTATGATAAACCCCATGGTCATGACCTCGTCCATGTCCGAAACTTCCGATAAAAGCGAAACGATGCACCTGGTGCAGCAGGCTGCCGGTGGCGACCAAGCCGCCTGGACGATATTGCTCCGGCGGTATCGCAGCCGGCTGCGAAACATGGTGGCTCTGCGGTTGGATCGGCGACTGCAAGGGAGGATCGACCCCTCCGATATTTTGCAGGAAGGCGCTCTGGCGGCTGCCAAGCGATTACCCGAGTATGCCACTCACCCCGTGATGCCATTTTACTTGTGGCTGCGAACGCTCACCGGGCAAAAGCTGGTGGACCAACATCGGCGGCATCTAGGGGCCAAGGCGCGAGGCGTGGCGCGAGAAATCTCCTTGTACCACGGCGCGTTTCCAGAAACGACAGTCATTGCTTTAGCCCATCAATTCCTGGGCAAGCATGCCAGCCCGTCGAGCGATGCGATTCGCATCGAGCAAAAAATTCGCTTGCAAGAGGCGCTCAATTCGTTGGAC
>DASXPQ010000312.1:0-7693 GCA_036493575.1 Pirellulales bacterium | reverse complement strand
CGCGCGCAAAACCGATCCCGGCAATGCCCGCATCGCCATCGGCTTCACCAGCGAATTTCAAATCACCAAGGGTCGCACTCACCTGGGTGGCACCCGCGGTCCGTTGAACAATCACATTCTGCTGCGCGAGTGGTCGCAAGTTGTCAGCGAGCCCGAGCGATTGGAACTACTGGTCCACGAGCTAGGCCACTTCTTAGGCGCCGTCCACAGCCCGGAGCCCGACAGCGTAATGCGAATCATCTTGGGCGACAGACAAGCCCGCGTCCGCAAATTTCAAATCCACTTCGACCCGCTCAACACGCTGGCCATGAATTTAGTAGCCGAAGAGTGGCGCAAACATCCGCTCTACAATTACGCTCAAATGTCGCTGCTAACCCAGGCCCGCTTGCGCGCCATTTATGGGGCCATCAGCCAAACGCTGCCCGAAGATAATTCCTCGTTGCAGTATCTGCGGATTTTAGATCGAACAGCTCCACGCATCACGATCGGCCCGCAGTGAATCGGTTAGCGATTCACTCCAGCTTTTCACCGCGAATTTTGTCCGCTTGCTCCGCTCGATAGCGGCGCAGCTTTTCGCGCAGCTCCGGCCGCTTGTTAGCCAAAATCGCCACCGCCAGCAAAGCGGCATTTGTCGCCCCCGGTTTGCCAATGGCCAGCGTTCCCACCGGAATACCCCCGGGCATTTGCACGGTCGAAAGCAAAGAGTCCAGCCCCTTCAGCGAAGCGCTTTCCATCGGCACCCCCAGCACCGGCAACAGCGTATGGGCTGCCGTCACCCCCGCCAAGTGCGCCGCTCCGCCGGCCGCAGCAATCAGCACTTCCAAGCCCTCGCCTTCCGCGCCCGATACATATTTCGTCACCAAATCGGGCGTCCGATGGGCCGACATCACCTGGCACTGGTGCGGCACGCCAAACTTCGTCAGCGTTTCCGCCGCCGCGCGCATTACCTCCCAATCCGATTTGCTCCCCATAATAATTCCGACCAAAGGCTTTTCACCGCCGCTCATGGTTATGCTTCCGCCGGATAGTAATTGCGAACTGGACAGTACAAAATGCACTGGACCAATCGATTTGTTTTGGCCCCAAGTCCGCATCCAGTGTCAGCGATTGCATCCCAATGTTCAATCCCCGCAAAACCATCGTGCGGCACGTAGCAAATCCGCCCGATCCTGGCGTGATCGCCGAAGCAGCCGCGCTCCTCCGCCGCGGCGGCTTGGTGGCATTCCCCACGGAAACCGTTTACGGACTGGGCGCGAATGCCCTCGATGAAACCGCAGTGGCATCCATTTTCACCGCGAAAGGCCGGCCGCCAAACAACCCAGTCATCGTCCACGTGGCCGATGCCGCGTCCGCTCGCCAACTAACCACACACTGGCCCGATCGTGCCGCATTGCTCGCCGAAAAATTCTGGCCCGGCTCGCTCACGCTCATTCTGCCCAAGAGCCCCGCAATCCCCAATGCCGTCACCGCCGGCAACCAAACCGTTGGATTGCGCGTACCGGCGCACCAAATCGCCCTGGCACTTCTTCGCGCCGCCGAAATCCCCATCGCCGCCCCCAGCGCCAACCGATCGACCCAAATCTCACCCACCATCGCCTCTCACGTTTTGCGCGGGCTCGACGGCCGCATCGACCTACTGCTCGACGCCGGACCCACACCCGGTGGTTTGGAATCCACCGTGCTCGATCTCACCACAAATCCACCCCAAATCTTGCGTCCCGGTCTGGTAACCGTCGACCAACTGCAAGCGGTCATCGGGAAAGTTGCCGCACCTGAACACACGATTTCATCGGCTACCGAAGCCCTCCGCTCGCCCGGTCAGTTGGCCCGGCATTATGCACCAACCGCAAAAGTGCTTTGCCTCACGAATGAAAGCGCTGCAGAAAACAAATCGACCATTCGCAACTTGCTAAACACAAAAAAACGCATCGGCTGGCTACGGCTGCCAGATTCCGCCATTGAATTCGACGCCGACCCCACGACAATCAACATCATCGACATGCCACCCGATGCCGCTGCGTATTCCTCGCACCTTTATGCTGCTCTACACGAACTCGATCATGCCGGCGTCGACTACATCGTGGTCGATTTGCCTCCGACGGGCGATGCCTGGCTGGCCGTTCACGATCGTCTGCGGCGAGCCGCATCCAGTGATTGAATCCGTTCAGCCTATGATTGATTTGCAAACCGTTTTAACCAACGTCAAACCACTGAGCCCACCATGCGTGCATTAGTCACCGGCGCAACAGGTTTCATCGGCCCGCACTTGCTCAAGCGATTGGATCACTCGGTCGTACTCAGCCGCGATGCCGATCGAGCCCGCCGCAGTTTGGCGCAGTTCAACGTCGAAGCCTACTCCTGGGATCCGCTTGCCGGCCCGCCGCCGCTAAAGGCATTCGAAGGCATCGATGCCGTCCTGCATCTCGCCGGCGATTCGGTCGCCAGCGGCCGCTGGACCGCCGAAAAAAAGCGATTGATACGTGATAGCCGCGAACTGGGCACACGCCATTTGGTTCAAGCTCTCCAGCAATTAAAAAATCGTCCTTCGGTTTTGGTTTCGGCGTCCGCCACAGGCTGGTACGGCGATCGCGGCGATGAAGTTTTGGATGAAACCGCTCCACCCGCCCACGATTTTTTAGGCGATGTGTGCGTCGCTTGGGAACGCGAAGCCCAAGCCGCCACAGAACTTGGAATCCGCGTCGCCTGCATCCGCACCGGCATCGTTCTGGGCCGTGAAGGGGGCGCGCTGAAAAAGCTGCTGCTCCCATTCCGTTTGGGCTTGGGCGGACCGCTGGGCAATGGCCGCGCGTGGATGTCCTGGATTCACGTCGACGATCTGGCCGCCATGTATATCCACGCGGCCGAAAAATCCGTAGCTGTCGGACCGTTAAACGGCACGGCTCCCAATCCCGTGACGAACAAACAATTCACTAAGACGCTGGCCGCGGCCCTGCACCGACCGGCATTCTTTCCAGTTCCCTACTTTGCATTGCGGATGGGCTTGGGCGAATTCGCCAGAGTATTGTTCGATTCACAACGTGTCATGCCCAATGCAACATTGGCCAGCGGCTTTCAATTTCAATACTCCGAAATCGGCCCAGCACTGCAAGAAATAGTTTCCGGCTGATCGGTGCGGCTATTGCCTCACTTACTCTTCTCCAGCAACCCACGCATCTTTAGCCAATCACCCAGGCGGTCTTTCCAAGTATTCACCACTGGTTCGTTGGGCGCTAGCCCCAGGCCGTGCGCCCCATTCTGATAAATGTGCAACTCAGCCGGAACTTTGGCTTTGCGGAGGGCCAGATAGAACTGCACGCTGTTTTCCGGCGGCACAGCGGTATCGGCATTCGTGGTCCACAAAAACGTCGGCGGAGTTTCGCTGGTTACTTGTCTCTCGGTCGACAAACTTTCAACCAGCTTTGGATCCGGATTGTTTCCCAGCAAATGCTTCTGCGAACCCTTATGGGTGTACAGACTATCCAGCAAAATTACCGGATAACACAAAACCAAAAAGTCGGGCCGACAGCCGGCGCGTTCAATCACATCTTCCGCGTCTTTATTTCCCGCATCAAAATGGGTGCCCACCGTCGAGGCCAAATGCCCGCCCGCCGAAAAGCCCATGATGCCAATCCGGTTCGTATCCACGTTCCACTTGGCGGCATTCGCTCGCACCACCCGCATGGCCCGCTGCACATCTTCCAGCGGCGCCGGATGCTGATAGCCCTTCCCATCGTGCCGATAATCGAGCACAAACGCCGTCACGCCCAGCGAATTCAGCCACTCCGCCGGCGCCGTCCCTTCTTTTTCGACCGACAAATGTTCGTAACCGCCCCCCGGGCAAATAATCATGCCGGTGCCGCACGCTTTATCCGCTGGCGCCGGGTACACCGTCAGATTCGGTTTGTCCTTTTCCTTATCCCCCTTGGCACCCGGCGTCGCTCCCTCGGGCCACAACAAAACTTTGGCCTGATCGGCCGCCATTGATGTCGATGCTTTTGCGAATAAAACAGCCAGCGCCGCAAGGCACAGCAAATGACCCGGCAATATCATTGCAATAATTCCCTTGGTAAAAATCAGTTGAACGTCCCGTGCAGAGTTGCCGCAACGATCATTCAATTCGTTGCCGCACGCTATCATAAACCGTCACAATCCCGCTGTCTAAGACCAGAACACCTACCTTTGTCGTCGCCATCTTCCCACACTCGAGCCTGGTCCGTCCTCAATCGCCAAATCATCGAGTGCGAGCGCTGCCCCCGGCTGCGTAATTACTGCCGGAAAATCGCTGCAGAAAAACGCCGCTCCTTCGCCGACTGGACTTATTGGGGCCGCCCGGTCCCGAACTTTGGCGATCCGACGGCCCGCCTGTTAATCATCGGCCTCGCGCCCGCCGCCCACGGCGGCAATCGCACCGGCCGCATGTTCACCGGCGACCGCAGCGGCGATTGGTTATATCGCGCCCTGTTCAAAGTCGGTTTCGCCAACCAGCCCACCAGCGTTTCCGCCGATGACGGATTGCGGCTGATCGATTGCGCCATCACCGCCAGCGCCCACTGCGCCCCGCCCGATAACAAGCCCGCGCCGCGCGAACTAACAAATTGCCAATCCTGGCTCGATCAAATCGTCGATTTGCTGAATCCGCGCGTGATTGTTGCCCTAGGTCAAATCGGCTTTCGCGCCGCACTCGCCCAGGCCAAACAGCGCAGTTGGTTCGCCGGTCCATTGCCAAAATTCGGCCATGCGGCAATCGTCAAACTTCGCGATGATCGCCAAATTATCGCCAGCTACCATCCCAGTCAGCAAAATACCTTCACCGGCAAACTAACCGAGGTTATGTTCGACCGCGTCTTCACGCTGGCCAGAAAACATCTCGACACAGCATCCTAGAGTCCGTGTCGGCAATTAGAGACAGCTTACGGCTTCGCCTTTTCCTTCTCACTGTCGCCCCCATTGATGCCGCTCAGCAGATTTTGGACTTTCTCCCAACCGATTTGCGCAATCTGCGTAGGCGAGAATTGCAGCTTGCTGCGGTTCTTTTCAATTTGTGCGTTAATCTTCTTTGCCACTTCGGGCTCGCGCTTTCGAATTTCGCCGGCCACCATGTCTTTGAGCATTCGTCCCAATTCCCGCGCCGCATCGCCGTGCAGCATGTCCACTTTCGTCAGCGTCAGATCGACCAATTCCAACTGCACATCGCTAACGTGTGGCAGCACTTCAATCGTTCCGAAACTCGCTCCCTCAACCTGCTGCACGCTCACCACAATATCGAGCCGCGCCCGGATGGTGGCGTAGCCCTCCACATGAAAGTTCAATCCCTTAACGCCCAGCACCCACTGTTCTTGCACCCCTTCGGCCCACATCCGCGCGGTTAAAAATGCTTGAAATGCCGTCCCACCATTCGCCGCCGGCTGCGGCGGGCTAAAACGCAATTGCAGATTCTTCTCCGGATTATCCAGCCGCACCCGATACCTTCGCCACGTCCCTTCGTTGACTTTCTTGGTTTGATGAACAAAGTGCCAACCGTCCGCTCGCTGCTCCCAGTGATACCCGTCGACAATTTCCTTTTGATGGCCCCAATTCTCTTCCTTGTCGTATTCCGGCTTCAAACTTTTCAGCACCGCCTCTTTCGCCATGTCGGCCAGCGCCTGATTCGGCGACGCCGGTTGATTTGCTCCAGCCCCAGCCGCCGGCCCATGGAATTGCGGCGGCGGTGGCAACGCTAGCGGAGCATTCGATTCGGCGCGCAGTACGCGCCCAGAATTAGCCGCAGCCAAAATCAGCGCCAGGACAATCAAAAATCGGGCAACCATAGGCCGCGGATTGTACCGTCGAGCCCGGCGCGCAAATCAAGATCAACTTGGCTAGCCAGTCCCCCAAAATCCGCTTAGAAAGCGCGCGCCAGAAGCCCGCCGTCAACCACTAGCACCGAGCCGCTGATATAACTGCCGGCATTGCTGGCCAGCAATAGTGCCGGGCCCGCCAATTCTTGCACGTCGCCCCACCGCCCCAATGGAACCTGGCCCGCCACCGCCGTTCGCTGCTGCTCATTCAAGGGTCGCCGTGGAAGATCAGTCAGAAAAAATCCCGGCGCAATGCAGTTGGCGGTTATGCCAAACTGACCCAGCTCCAGCGCCACCGCGCGGCACAACCCAATGACGCCGCTTTTGCTCGCCGAATACGATCCGCGCCCAGCCAGCGACGTTAATCCCAGCACGGACGAGGTGAAAATAATCCGCCCCCAGCGGCGCTCTTTCATCTGCGGCACCACGTACCGCGTCAGCGCCATGCAGGAACTCAAGTTCAATTCCAAAGTGCGGTCCCACACTTCATCTGCGAGCGCATCGATCGGTTGCGGTTCATTCGTCCCGGCGTTGTTCACCAAAATATCGATTCGTCCGAAAGCATGCGTCGCCGCCTCAGCCAGCCGTCGCACATCCTCGCGCCGCGTCATGTCCGCCACAATCGTCGCCACGCCCGTTTCCAATCCATGGCGAATATCGACCGCCGCCGCATGCAGTTCTTCTTCATGCCGGCTCGAGATCACCACCTCGGCGCCCGCTTCCGCAAATCCCCTGGCAATCGCCTTGCCAATTCCTTTGCTGCCGCCAGTGACCAAAGCCACTCGCCCGCGTAGATCAAACAATGGGCTACTCATCGACAATCCCATCGTGATAAAGAATGCGACCAGCCGCCGCACTTTCCCAGCAGGCACTGGTCCAAGAATTAAAAACAGCAGCCTAGCATAGGCTAACCGTTGCCTGCCACTCCGCTGGTTGGTACTGGGCCTAACTATTTCTCAGCCCGGCGAAGATATTGTGCCGCATCGCCCCGCAGCACTTGCTGATACTGGCCGTAAACAGGGTTGGGCAGCACAAACCAGCGTGTGCCCCAGAGACGTCGATATTCGTAAGCTGCCTCGCGCCGCGCTTCCGCCGTGTTGTCATGGTTGGGCGCAAATTCATCACTGAAATCTCCCAACTGATCGCCGAAATATGCCAGCACGCTGTATTTCGCCCGCACTAAATCACGCCGCGGTTTCTTGAGGCTCTCGCCATGCTTTTGCACAACCAGCCGTAAGGTCGCGGCATCGTCCAGCCCTTCGGTATTCACGCCCCATTGGTTCAGTGTTTTAATCGTGGACTGTCGCAGCGGTTCCTCACGATTCGTGATGTACACCACCGTGATGCCCAGCGCCTCCGCCCGCGCAATAAAATCCTTCGCGCCTGGCAAAAGTCGAATCGAAGCCCAGTGCTCGCTGATGAAACTGTTCCAAACATCGTCAGTGTAATTCTGGCCCGTGTCGTACAAATACGATTGAAACGTGCCGTTATCGAGCACCGTTTCGTCCAAGTCCATCACCACCGCCGGAGGCAATGCACGCTGCGCGGGCGAAACCTTATTTTCCGCTTCGTGGTATTGCTTCAACAGTTGCTCAACCTGATCGCCAGCCAGTTTATAGGTCTGCAGGCAGCAGGCCACGTACTCGGCCGATGTTTGCACCCACAAATCGGCATACAACAGCCCGCGCTGTAGTTCCGTAGGGCGCGGCGCCTCCTGCCAACCCAATGCCGTAAACGTGACGAGGGCAATCCCAGCAATCGAAGAAACGCGCCAAAACCGTGCAGCAAAAATCATGAGGCGGGATCAATAAGCTGATTGAAACGAGACCGACAACCCATTGGAAAAAACGTCACTC
>DASXPQ010000311.1:0-12510 GCA_036493575.1 Pirellulales bacterium | reverse complement strand
CCGACAACCCCAGCGCGACGCGCGAACTGGTTCATCTGATGCAGACCGATCCGGTGCGCGTCTTTGTCGATGTGCCGCAAACGTATGCCACCAGCATTAAGATTGGAGAAACCGCCGACGTTTATCGAGCCGAGGATCCGGCAAATGTATTTCATGGTAAAGTCACCCGTACCGCTAATGCAATTGATCCCAACACACGCACTTTACTTACCCAGATTGACGTGCCTAACCCTGACGACGCATTGCGTCCGGGCATGTACCTGCAGGTAACGTTCAAAACCAATCAGAGCAGTCACCTCGTTCTGATTCCCAGTGCGGCTTTGTATACGCGCAGTGATGGCCAGCAGGAAGTGGCAATATTGAATTCTGAGAACACAGTGCATTACCAAAAAGTGCAGCTGGGCCGTGACTTCGGGGCAGAAGTCGAAGTGGTTGCAGGCCTCGAAGGCGGCGAAAATATAATTGTCCATCCAGGCGATGCCCTGGAGGAAGGACAGAATGCAGTGCCGATGCCTGCGCCAAAATGAATAGCAGAAATGAGGTTAGCATGCGTCACATCGATCGATCCATTACAGTTATCATCGAGGTAGCGATGGTGCTATCCGGCCAATTCATCACGGAAACCGCGCAAGCCCAACCATCGACATTTCAGCAGCGGTTGACGGCGTTGCGACTACAAAATGCCTATCAGCAGCAGCAGACAACTCTCCAAGCGGCGGTGCAGCAGACAAATATGTTGGTGCAATCCGCCTTGCGGCAAGATGCCGCAATGGAGCCGGCCGGTTTTTTTAGTCCGCTCAACTTTCAGCAGCAGCAGAGCGCCTTGCAGATGGCGTTGCAACAGACGACCGCGACATCGGAGGTAGCCATGCTATCAAAAACTCGCCCCAGCCAATCTGCACTCTTGCAAATCAGCACACTTCAAGCGGCCTTGCAGACAACTGCGGCCATAGAAACTGCATCGCAAATTCAAAACGATCAACTCACTCCGGATCAGGTTCAATCCCTTTTCAACGAACAGGCCAGTTTGGCAAATCTTCTAGCATTTCCACCGCCGCAACCAGCCGGAGCAGCACGCAACAAATAGTCGAAACACGCTCAACGAGGAGTGTGTGCTAGTACCAACCCAGCAAATTGATTTGCAGGTTTTGTTCAAAGCGAAATCCACGAGGATCCTATGAGCCAGCCGGGACAATACGATGTCGTCATTCTGGGTAGCGGTGCGCCGGGCAAGCTTCTCTTCTGGTCATTGGCAGCTTTCGATCCAATCGCAACGCAACCAACCAGCGGGGCAACCGGAGAAGCAAGCTCGACTATTCCGCCTGTTGAAGCCGCGCGCGCAAAATTACTAAAACAGCGCGATGAACGCTACGATAAATCTCACACCTTGCATGAGAAAATAAAATCCGACGAGGCGTTAGAAGCTGCCCAAAAAATGCTGGCTCTCGAGCGCCAAATCTTCGGCCCAGATAGCGACGACGCGACCCGTTCATTGTCGTGGATCGGGACAATTCACGAAGCCCTGGAGCAATGGGAGGCAGCCCGTTAATCGCGTCAAGACTCCATCCTTTCTTACGGACGGAAAACTACTCGGAAGGGTTTTTCTCCCGAGGCGACGGAGGTACTTGATACTCCGTTCAGCTATTTAGACCCAACGTTTCGTCAGCACCTTTGTGCGCGTCAGGCCGATACAACACCTTTCACCAATAATCTCAAGGTGGCGCTTATTCATTAAATGCGAAAGATGCTACGAGTCGGTAATATCAACTACGGTGCATCGGAGCAAGCTGCTTTCGTAAGCACTGCTTATAGGCCGTAATAATCTGAAGAATTGCAAACTAATCTGCGTGGGTATCGCTACTAGCCAATCGCACCTCTACCGCCCTCACAGCCTTCACTCTGGCCAGCAGTACACGATTGCCAGCTAAGACGCAACAAGTGCTCGACACCATGTGGCTCGGATGACCTTCAATTTTCGTTGAACGGCCCTAATTGACACGTGCATGCGATCGGCAATTTCTTGAGTTTCATAGCCCTCCAACGTTGCTCCGGCAATTTGGCGAAGTACGTCATCTCGTAGCATGCCCAATAAGTGGCGATGCTGCTCGTCGAGCGCGACAAGGAAGTCCGGTGTGGGGTCATCACCACATAAGTCGTCGAAGGTCATCGAAATATCGGAATAAGGGCTAGCGTTAAGCACGGAGTCGCCTCGCACTTCACCGCCACCCCGCTTCTCACAGCACTCGTAGCGCTTCAGATCGACTACTTTTTGTTTCGTAATGGCAATCAGCATGCACCACAAATCTCGACGATCGTGAAGTCGTGAGAATTGTCCGTTTGCCGCACCCCGAATGAGCGTATCAAATACACTGACGGCAATGTCTTCACCATCCGCGGTCCGTCGCTGGAACGATTGAAGCTGGTGATCGGCAAGTGCAACCACTTTGCTGAAATAGCGATTCCAAAGCCGCTCTGCCGCTCCCGAACTCCTTTGGTTCAACGACTGCAGCCATTGGGTGACAGAGTTTTCCGTGGCCTGGCTCATGGCGCGGTGCAGTCGCGAATGCCCGACGAGAATCTGAAATTTGCCCCGCTGTATAGCCTAGCCCGTGGGATACCGAAGTTAAATGGTGCAGCTAGGTAATTCCTACCACAATTCAAGGTTTTTGGCGATTTTTTTCACTTTTACTGTCGCCGTTCGCATTCAAATTACGGGCTAATTATAGGCAACGTCTTAGATGGGTGCGGATGCGAGAGATCAATGAGAACCAGCGATCCAAATCGGTTTCTCTGGGCAATGGGGATACCACATTTAGACCTTGAGTCCCACCGCACCATGCCTGGTTTTGTGACGTGCCGAATTCAGAACTCTTATCCATTTCCAGCACAAATTGTGCTAGTGGCACCGCACAATCACGAAGTGTGGGAGCGGCAAATAGTTGTCCCGCCGGGCCAAAGCCTGTCCATTGACTGCCCACCCGGGTTTCTGGTTATCTCGGTTTTTGACCTTGCGAATGACGCGCTTTGCATGTGCCGGGCTTCGCACGCATCCGGATCATTTACTCTTCTGCTTCCATAGCTACGCTGCGGCAGATGCGAAGGCAATCGAGGAAACGTCTCCTGGGAAGTCCAGTTGCTTGGTCTTGCGAGACTGGGGCAGTCAAGCGTGTGAGCTAATAAAGCTACGACTGGCTTCCTGGGAGGCTGCTTACCCCCGAGCTGCTTGTAATGCTCGATGAGCAGATTCGGATGCTTCTGGGGTCGCTAGGCGACGATCAATTGGAAAGATCGCGTTCTCGCGGATTGAGGGTTATACTGTGTTGGAAATTGCAATTGGAATGGCAGTAACTACGCGAACGGTCGAACGAAAGCTTAAAATAATCCGCGCTGCATGGACTTAAGGAGCTCAAGCGTGCCGAGCGACGATCAACTTGACAATGTCGTTGACCTGTCCATGGACAACCGAATTGACGTTGTCTGCGACGCCTTCGAGCAAGCATGGCGTGAAGGCAATCAACCAGAACTCGCATCGTATCTCGATTATTGCACGCTAAGCGAACGATCTGAATTGTTTCTGGAACTACTCTTAGTCGAATGTGAATTACGTGCCGGTCGTAAAGATAATCCGCAATGGAGCGAGTATTTGGCGAGGTTTCCGGAATTTGCGGACCAGATTGAGGCAGCACGATTCAAATACCGGTCCGAGGGCAATAGTTCCTCTTCCAATCATCCGCCGATTCAAACTCCAAAGCGGATCGCCCATTTCGAACTCCTTGAAAACCTAGGCTCTGGCGCGGCCGGAACGGTCTGGAAAGCATATGACCCGCGACTGCAAAGAACAGTGGCGATTAAAATTCCGCACAATCACCATTTGTCCGAAGATGAATTGGGGCGATTTTTGAAGGAAGGTAGGGCGGCGGCGCAACTTCGGCATTCCGGAATTGTGGGTGTACATGAGGTAGGGCGTAACGGCGACACGGCGTATATAGTTTCGGATTTTATCGCGGGTGAAAACCTGCGCACCTGGCTGGAGCATTCGCGACCATCACTCGATGAGGCAGCCGAACTCAGTCGGCAAATTGCCGAGGCTTTACAACATGCTCACGAACAAGGAATCATTCATCGGGACTTAAAACCCGCTAATGTCCTGCTCGACACTGATAGTAACGCCCACATCGCCGATTTCGGACTAGCTAAGCAGATTTCTGCGCAATCGAGCTTGAGTATCAGCAGCCAAGTGCTAGGCACACCGGCATATATGTCGCCTGAGCAAACCAGGGGTGACAGTCGACAAGTTGATGCCAGGAGCGATGTCTATTCGCTCGGTGTGATGTTATACGAGATGCTCACAGGAAGCCGCCCCTTCGACGGCTCCTTCGATGAGGTGCTTCGGGCAACCGTCGCACGCGAACCCACACCTCCTCGGCGATTGAATCACGCTATTCCGCTGGATTTGGAGACGATTTGCCTCAAAGCAATGGCGAAGGACCCAACTCGCCGTTATCAAAGCTCACAAGATTTGGCGGTTGATCTGCGACGATATTTGGACGGAGAACCGATCATTGCCCGGCGCGCTGGCATGCCAGAGAGGTGTTGGCGGTGGGTAAGGAAGCATCCTGCCGTCGCCACCGCTGGAGTATTGGCGATCTTGGCAGTCGCCTCATTTGGCATCGCACAAAAATTGGCGCGAGAAAACCAAGTGTTGTTAGGCTTGCAAACAGTCTCATTAGCGACCGAACCTGCTGGGGCGCGCATCGTTTTCGTCCCTGTCAATCCTACGACGGATGTATTGGTTCCCAGTGCAATAGTTCGCGCTCGCGGTCGCAGCCCAATCATCGAAGATCTTCGACCCGGTGACTATCTGGTGGTTGCCGCTCTAGATGATGGAAGATTCCATGAAGTGTATCGGCATGTTCCGAAGGATAGCACGGAGCTCCCGGGAGGTAACGAGCATTACCGCTGGGAAATAACGAAAGACCACCACTATGTGACCCTTCCGAAAATCAAAATCCCTCCTGCAGATATTACGAAGAGTATGACTTGGTTTTCTTATCCAACTGCGCCGTCGGAGACGCCACGAGATGGCCAACTTGGATTTTTTATGGACCGTTACGAATTTACAGTAAAAGACTACCACAACTCGAAGGCCGATGGCTCGCTGCCTAAAGATCGCCGGTGGCGCCCGATGCCTGATGACCGCGCGGTGACAGTAAGCTACGACGACGCGATGTCTTTGGCGGAAGGCGTCGGGAAACGGTTGCCGACGGATGAAGAATACAACGACGCCATATTACATGTCAGATTTGCCGACAAGTCGGACAGCAATCAAGCAATCAACCCCCACCCAACAGATTTCGAACCCGTAGGCACAAGTTCTCAAGATCGGACAGATACTGATCCTCCTGTGTTTGATCTATTGAGCAACGTGGCAGAATGGACGTCGTCCTCGGGCAGACAATATATTCCGGAAAATGAAGGTAGGATCGTCACATTTGGATTTCCAATGGAATATCAAACCGTTCGAGGTGGCGATCTTACAGTCATCCAAGGCGATCCAACGATTGACGCCAAACATCGCGATCCTATGCAGAGGACACAAATATCGCGTTACGCAGTAGAGCCTGGTTTAGGCTTTCGGTGTGTTCGCAGCGCGAAGCCCAGGTTTATCGACGAATAAACTAATGCAGCCAACACGCGGAATTGCGGTTGCGTTTCTGATGATTTATTGGGCTGTCAAAACGAGCATTGGATGTTTCTTACCACCGACTTGATATTCGCAGCGATAGGCACAGCTAACGCCTGCACCATCCAGGGGAGAACATGTGACCTCTTCAGAGTTCCCTGGCTTTTCTTTGAGTTGCAGCGCCACAAGCATCGTCATGAACTTACTTTGGCCACCTTGTGCTCTTCCAACATCGATTGAAAATGCAAACACTTTAGCATACAGCTGCAGGTTTCTTACGTCTTTAAAGCTAAGGTAGGCAACCGGTGGCTTGGCTTTACTGCTGAATGTTCTAGCTGGACCTTTGGGTAACACTAGGTCATCAGTATCCGAAATCGGGTCTTTGAGGCCGAGAAACTTTCCTCCAGTGCGGAAACTTGCCCTGAGCGAACTCGGGCAATCCGGACAAGTCTGAGGCCAATCGAAATCGCCTATAATATAATCGTTCGTAGGATCAGTGCATTGATTTGTTTCGAAGTAATCACAGTAATAAAGGGTACCGTTTGGAAAAGTGAGGACTGGGTAAAGCGGACAAGAATATCCTTGTGCTCGAAGTGCCGTGGGCATAAAGATCCATGCAGCCATCAGAATCGTAGTTCTTTTCCAAGACATTGTGTGCTTCCTTTCAAATTTGAGTGAGCCGCGACATAGGTTACCTAGCAACTATCTTTGTTTAGTGTTAAATCGAAAATCGTCGCCGGAATCGGATCTGGCCCTGAAATTGCCAAGCAAAAACCGCTGACGTGGCAGCGAATTTAGCAAGAGCTGCGTCAGCAGTATGACACGCCCAGACGTTTGAGTTCATAATCAAGCATGGATGCTTTCATTGGGTTGATTTCCTTCCACTATTCCGAGAACCGCTCATGCGATCCGGCCGTACCGCTGGCCATGAATTGCTCCGCCTCTTTGCCGAGGTCAGCTCTCCGTTGTATCTATTGGATGAACAGCGGCGAATCGTGTTTCTAAATCAGGCTGCCAGCGATTGGGCCGGTGCACTGACCGATGCCCTCATCGGACGCCCGTGTCGTTACCAATCCAACGATGCCGATCCCGTCTCCGCGTTGGCCAATTCTCTGTGCCCGCCCCCGGAGGTTTTTCACGGACAAACCGCCTCAGCCATTATTTCCAAGCCCACCGCCCACGGTTCGCTAGAGCAGCGGCGCGCCGATTTCATCCCCTTGCCCGGCGATAGCGACCATTGGGTCGGCGTTCTCGTGTTAGTCCAAGCTGAAACCTTAGCAACCCAGCCGGACCACGCTGATCTATCCCTCAGCGGCAGCCCACCCAGTTCCGCGTCGTCCAATGAATCGCGCACGCTTCATAACCTACTCGCTCGTTTCCGGCGAGACACTGCTCAGTGGCATCAAATGGATCGCCTGGTTGGCAAAAGCCCAGCCATCCAGCGCGTGCGGGAACAAATTAAGCTTTCCACCTCCGGCAATAGTACGGTGATCATCGTTGGTCCGCCCGGAGTCGGCCGCCAACATGTCGCCCGCACTATCCACTTTGCCGCCAGCACCCACGGCATGCAATTTTCAATCTCGTGCTCTGCATTACCGCCTGATCAATTGCAGTCCACAATTTCGATGTTTTGCCAGCGAATCAAAACCGCTAGCGCCGCTGGACCCACAACTTTGTTATTAACGGACGTCGATCGTTTGTCTTCCGAAGGTCAATCGGAAATCATCCGCTGGCTTGATAGCGCGCCGCCAAACGTACAGGTCGTATCCACGGCCCAGGAACGATTGGAAGTATTGGCCGGCCTTGGCAGTTTTCGCGCCGATCTTGCTCAGCGTCTCAGCACTTTAGTCATCGAATTGCCGCCGCTGGCTGATCGACGCGACGATATTCCGCTACTCGCCCAAATGTTTTTAGAGGAACTGAATGCGCAAGGTGATAAACAATTGCGCGGTTTCGCATCCGAGGCAATGGACCGACTGTACCTCTACGACTGGCCCGGCCAGGTCGACGAATTGGCCGCCGTGGTACGCCAAGCATTTTCCCAGGCCGAAGGGTTTGAAATTACTCCCGCCGATATGCCCAAGCAACTGCGCCTCGCTGCCGAAGCCGCACGCCACCCTCGCCCAGTGTCTGAAATCATCGATTTAGAAAAATTCCTGACCCGCGTCGAGTCAGAGCTGATCGAACGTGCCTTGCGGCAATCAAAGGGCAACAAAAGTCAGGCGGCCCGCCTGCTAGGTATCACACGTCCACGCCTCTATCGCCGGATGGTGCAATTGGGCATGGCCGGCGCCGAAGAAGAATGATCGCAACCTGGGGAATTGTCGAAGCCCGCACACACCTTTACGATGGTTCACATGCAGTTAATCCTTTGTGAAACAACCGGCGATTGGGCGGCAGAATTATCCCGTCGTTTGCCCGCCCACGTTTCTGTGGTTGAAACACGGAGCGTGGAAGAACTATTGGATCAGTTAAAATCCGCTCCCACGGCTATCGTGGCCTTGGAATTGCTTCCCCAACGAGCCGAAAAATGTCTCGCCGCTCTCGTGCGTATAAATCGTGAATTTCCACAAGCAGCCGCGGTGGTGCTGGCTCAGCGAAACCAATTCG
This sequence comes from Pirellulales bacterium, assembly GCA_036493575.1. Lineage (GTDB taxonomy): Bacteria > Planctomycetota > Planctomycetia > Pirellulales > JADZDJ01 > DATJYL01. Next base: position 4,217 of record DASXPQ010000311.1, on the reverse strand, counting down.
CCTGGGAACAACTTGTCCGAGAAGCCGGCACCGTCCATTTCGTCTCTTCGATACGCCACATAAGCGAACTCGTGAATTTGGTCCGCCATCGGTCGGTATCCGTCGAGAATTTTCCTCCCGCCGACGAATCGGCTTCTTTGGAAGATCAAATCCTTGCCAGCCTGCCATGGGGCGTGTAGTTTCTATTCGTTCTAACTAGAATTTTCTCTGAGGTATTCCATGGCCGACGGCCCAATCGAAAACTCCGCCGTGCTGGCGGTTCTGAACGATTTTAAAGACCCGGAAACGGGCCGCAGCATCACTCAAATGCAGCAGGTCCGCGATATTAAATCGGATGCTGAGAGTATTTCTCTAACGCTTGGCCTGACAACACATTCGGCGCCGCTATGGGAAGATACTAAAGTCGCCATGGAACAACTGCTCCGCACTCGTTTTCCCCAACTGAAAACGGTAAATATAAATTTGTCGGTCCATTCACGGCCGCCGCAAAAGCTGGGCAGCATCGGGCTCACTGCTAAAAGCGTCATCGCGGTCGGTTCTGGCAAAGGAGGCGTGGGCAAAAGCACCATCGCGGCTAGCTTGGCGTTGGCCCTGACTCGCGCCGGCAGTCATGTCGGCTTGCTCGATGCCGACGTCTACGGCCCCAGCATCCCGCACCTACTTGGCTTGCACGGTCAGCCGGAGCGTGCCGGCGAAAACAAAATTAAGGCTTTCGACGTGCAAGGTATGAAAGTCATCTCGATGGGTTTCTTTGTGCCAGCCGGCGAGGCAGTTGTGTGGCGCGGCCCCATGTTGCATGGCGCCATTACCCAGCTGCTGCGCGATACCGACTGGGGCGAACTCGACTATTTGATCATCGATATGCCGCCGGGCACCGGCGACATCGCCCTCACCCTTTCCCAATTGTTGCCTCTGACCGGCGCCGTAGTTGTTTGCACTCCGCAAGACGTTGCCTTGCTCGACGCTGTAAAGGCCATCGCCATGTTCCGGAAAGTTAACATTCCCGTGCTTGGCGTGGTCGAGAACATGAGTTATTTCATTTGCCCCAATTGCGGCAAACAATACGACATTTTTGGCCACGGCGGCGCTAAGCGGCGTGGCGAAGAATTACAAATTCCGTTTCTGGGCGAAGTACCCATCAACATTTCCATCCGTGTGCATGGCGATGAAGGTCGCACGGTCGCGAATTTCGACGATCCGCAAAGCGCGCCCTACTTAGAAAACATCGCGCATCGGCTCGTAAAAAATCTGGCACAGCAACATGAAGCCGCGCCGCCGTTGCCGCCTCTATCGCTGCTGTAATCCTTCCGGGGCAGACTTACTACCCAAAAGAGGGGGAAATGAATCCGCTCCTTTCTCGTCCTCTTAAACCGCGGTCTGGCAATGGTTTGCCAGAAATCTAACGTGAGAATCTGAGGGGCCGGCAACCTCCAAAAACGCTAGAGCCGCGAAGACCGTCATCCGGTCCCCGCGGCTCTTTCTCGTCGTGTCGTAAAGAAGGGCGTGTCTCGACCAAAGTCGATCACGCTATCGAGGCAATCACTACCTCTTCTTCTTCTTCTTGGCTGACTTCTTCTTGGCAGCCTTTTTCTTCTTCTTGGCCACAGTACTTCCTCCGTTAAATAAGTCGTTGTGAAAACATTTTGCCCGCCGTCCTCGACGGCTGCTCGACAAGCGAATCATCAGCGACACAACCAACCACGATTGATTAAGTGTGCCGAAGCGGCGTGCTCCTCGTAATGAATTGCCGCCGCGACCATCCTGAACTCGTCACACTCAATCACTGCTCACTAGTTGTAGGCATTGCTGAATAAATTGCAACACCATTTTCAAGAATTCTTCAATCTCATGAAAATATTGTCAAGAGCAGATCGAAAAAAATTCTGTTTGAAGTCTCGCGCGCGATTGCGTCGTCTCGCTAATAAAACGAAACGATGGTGCCGTCGCGCAATCGAACTGATGGTTGTTTACTGCGCTGCTCGATGCCGAACAATTTTCGTCGATGCGGACTCCGCATCTGTAAATACAGCCACCGCGCCAACGAACCGCGTGCTAACGGCAGTTGTGGTGCGGTTTCGTCGCTCCAGTTGGATAGAATTTCGCGCCAAGCATGCGGTCGATGTCGTCGGCGGATATGGATCGGGTCTAATCCGTACCAATGGGGATCTTGATCAATCACCGTCACGCTCCGTGTCTGGCACAATTGATGCAGTCGATCATGTAATTCGCCTGTCCGCTGGAGTACCTGATCACGCTCCAGGCGGCAACCCGGAAAAAACAGAGTCCGAAAGAAGCGAAAACGGGCTGGACTCAAATTCGACGGCTCGATGGGAGGCAACAATGTCACGCAAACCTTGGCTTGGGCTCGCTGCAATCGATCGATTGCCGTCGTAATCCATTCCAAGATCTGCGGCACCTCGACCTCATAAAGAATGTCGTTCCCAATGTCCGTAATCAAAGCGGTAGTTGGAGTTTGCGCTCGCTGACCTAACTCTTCCCACAGGGCACAATGAAGTATTCCCGGTAGGGTGCGCCCCAGTACACAGCTGTCGATGCCGTAGGAACGGCCGAACCCTGCCGCGGCCAGCACCTCTACAGGCTGTCCATGAACGTTCCGTGCCGTTTCCACCACCGTCGAGATGCCCTGGCTCAAATTGCTGGCGCCCAGCAGAACTACGCAACGGGCCGGCGCAACACCGCTCACACAGTTCCTCCCCCAAATCCGCCACGCCCCATATAGGCTTGCAGCGTTAGGAAATTTGAATAAGCGAGCAGACCAAACATGATAGCCAAATACGTATCTTTATTTGACACCGCCCAAATCGCCACTGCTCCGCCGACGGCAATGGAAAGAACAAGAGAGTTGCGAATTCCTTCGCGGGGATTGCCCAAAGTAAACATCTCGCGCGAAATTTGTCCGCCATCAAGCGGGTAAATCGGCAGCAGGTTCATAAAGGCCCACGCAATATTCACAAATAAAATTGCGTAAAGAAGTGCCATCAGCGTCACCGATGGTTGTCGCACGCCCTCGAGAAAATCAAGCGCATGGATGAAGGGCAATGGGTTGGGTACGAAATAACCGCCGGAGTACACCACGGCCGCAAACGTAAAGCCAAGCACCAGTGACGCCGCCGGTCCAGCGGCGGAAACGACGATTTGCTGGACCGGGCCTAAGCGCATCCGTCGGCCAAAATCCAAGCTGCCGTCCGGTACCGCAATTCCGCCAAATTGATACAGCACGACATGCGAGTGGATGCCGTAAAAGCGAAAGGCTAGTGCGTGCCCGAACTCATGGGCGATAATCGATACCAGCACCACGCCAATCCAAATCAGGAGTGCCGTACCCACGGACAACGCGCCTTGCGAAATCCTGGCAAATCCTTGAGCGAATCCCCAGCCTAACACCGCACTGCCCAGCCAAAACCAGGGGGTAATGCGTACCGGAATGCCCAGCATCTTCAAATGCAAGTCCCAGGGGTTGGGCGGCGGTTCGGCAAGAAACAAATTGCGCTACCTCCTACCGTTCATCGAGACATTCGGGGCACGGGCTAATAAGGGTATCGCGGCCGCCCGCGCCCTGCAAAAATCATATCAAAGCCGACGCGGCTATCAATGGTCGGCAGCCTGCGCCATTAGAGAGACAGGCGCAACCAATTCTTCGTCATGGCATTGGCCAGAGCCGCATTCGCGGTGTGCCATCGGCATGACAATGGGCAAAGTCGGCAGTCGTGATGGTGATCGCTCGTCACGACGACCGGCAACTTCGGCCTGACGATGCGGCTGTAAACCAAAAAACACCGATCGGGCGGCCGCCCACATGCCGCGGAGCGAACCAAAAGTCTCGCTCACTGCCGTGGGCTCGTAACCGCAGTGAACCATGCAATCGCGGCAACTTGGATTGCCGCTTTTGCGACCGTAGGCTTCCCAATCGGTCGTATCAAGCAATTCCTGGAACGTTTGCACATAGCCTTCGTCCAGCAGGTAACATGGCTTTTGCCAACCGAAAATGTTGTATGTGGGATTTCCCCACGGCGTGCACTCCAGCTCCCAGTTGCCGCGCAGAAATTCCAAAAACAGCGGCGAGTGATTAAATCGCCAGCGGCGCGGTGCATTCTCCAATAGCCGCTGAAACAAGCGCACGGTTCGTTCGCGCGGCAGAAAATTCTCCTGGTCGGGCGCCTTATTGTAGCTGTAACCGGGAGAAAGCATCATTCCTT
>DASXPQ010000310.1:0-4870 GCA_036493575.1 Pirellulales bacterium | reverse complement strand
AGAACGATCCAAAAATCGGTCCGAGTGGTGCGCAAGTAATAGACCAGTTGGCGCCGATCGACGAGTCGCCAGGCGGAGAGCATCAGAATTCCTGCCAAACCCGCCTTGGGAATGTAGTAAGCGTAGCGGGCAAACAGAACGACTGTGAGCGCCACAGCGGCGGCCGAAATAACTCCAGACCACTGGGTGCGCCCGCCGGCCTGTTGGTTGATAGTGGAACGGGTGAGCGAGCCGGAGCCGGGGAAGCATTGGAAAAAGCTGCCGGTGACATTGGCCAAGCCTTCGCTCAGGCATTGCTGATTCATGTCGAGCTTTTGGCGCGTTTGGGCGGCGATGGCTTTCGCCATGGAAATTGCTTCCAGCAGGCCCAACAATGCGATGGCCAGACTGTTGCTGGCCAAATCGTGCACGCGGGGCCAACTAACATCCGGCAGTTGGAACGAGGGGAGTTTGGCGGGAATGTCGCCGACGATTTTCAGACCCTGCTGATCGAGCTGCCAATTGCCGACGACCGCCGTCACGCAAATGACTGCCAGCAGCAGGTCGGGCAGGCGAATGCCTAACAGCGAGTTGACCCAACGCAGCGCCAGCGCAGTAGCAACCGTCCCTAAACCGACCATAAGAGCCGTGTGATTTGTTTTATCGAAGTGCTGCAGGGTAAGCCAAACGCGGACCAAGAAATGATCTTCACCGCTGCCTGCGGCGGGAATGCCCAGCAGGTTTTTTAATTGGTCCAAGACTAACAGCACCGCGGCACCCAGTGTAAAGCCGACGATGACAGCGTGCGAAACGTAGCGAGTTAGATCGCCCAAGCGGAACAGCGAAATGGCAATTTGGACCACGCCGACCATTAGTGTTAGCAAGATGAAGGCGGGGATGCGCTCGGATTCTGAAAAACCGACCAGCGCACTGAGCACTGCGATGGAAATGGCGTTGGTCGGCCCGTTGATTAGTTGCTTGGATGAATCGAACAGGGCGCCGACGGCGGTCATTACGATGGCAGTGTAGAGACCATACTGCGGCGGAATATTAGCGATTTGGGCGTAAGCCATGGCCTGCGGAAGAGCGACAGCGGCTACCGTTAGGCCGGCCATGGTGTCGAAGGCCAGAGTCCGCGTGGAATAATTGCGGAGCGATTCGAAAGCGGGAACTAGGCTAAAGAATGCTTTGCGCCACTTGGGAAGTTGGTCCGCCGGTAAGTTGGTTCGTGGCGGAGCGTAACTCATGGAATCGTCCTGCGGTGAGATTCGGTCGTCAAGCTTGGTCGTCGGATTATTTTTGTTCTTTGGGAATGCTGCCACGCAATTGCTTGAGGGCGGCTTCCAGATTCGATTGAATCTCGAACAATTTGTCCAGACGAGTGATGGCCAAAACGGTGCGAACGTCCTGATGCAGTCCAACCAGGACGAGACGCTGATTGGAGTCTTTGAGGTGGCGCATCAACATGACCAGTGTGCCCAGGGCCATACTGGGAACATAATTGACCTGCGTCAAATCGAGCACGACCGGCAGAGTGGGCTGCTTGGCGGCGGCGGCGGTGAGCTCCCGCTGTAGGTGAACGAGAGCGGCGTCATCTAACCGCGGTTGATGCACGACAACGTAGATGACTTCGTCGTGTGGCTTGATTGAGATGGCCGAGGCGCTGGACATGAGTTTCCTCGCGAAAAAACCTACAAGTGCAATTTCGGTAATGCAACGCTAAGTGACCACGCGTCCGGGACCAATTTCGGTAATGCCGCGAAGCGCCATCGACAACTGCCCTGGGTTGGTGGCTTGGCGGAGGGCTTCGGTGCCGGAAATGATCTCTTCACGGTAGAGCCTGGCTAAGTGCTGATCGAAAGTTTGCATGCCGGCATCGCCGGTGGCTATGAAGTCGTGCAGTTCGGCGAGCCGGTTTTCGAGAATCAATTTTTGTGATACCGCGCTGCCGCGGAGAACTTCGACTGCTGGCCGGCGCGTTCCGTCGCGGGTTGGCACCAGGCGCTGCGAAATAATCGCTTCGACTGAACCGGCTAGTTGGCCAAGCAATAGATTGTGTTCCGTGGGCGGAAACATGGCGATGATGCGCTCGATGGTTTGAGACGCCGTGGAACTATGCACTGTCGAAAATACTTGATGACCCGTATCGGCGGCTTGCAACGCCATACGCAGCGTTTCAGCATCACGCAATTCGCCGACTAAAATCACATCTGGATCTTGCCGCAAAGCCTGCCGCATCGCTTGAGGGAAGGACGGGGTATCGCCGCCAACCTCGAGCTGGGAGATCAGCGATTTGTTGTTCGCATAAACGTATTCAATGGGGTCTTCAATGGTGATGATTTTGTTGGGGAGCGTGGCGTTGATCAGATCGATCATGGCGGCCAGCGTGGTGCTTTTGCCGCTGCCGGTGGTGCCGGTCAGCAAAGTGAGTCCGCGCTCCGAGAGGGCAATATCTTTAACGACCTGCGGCAGGTTCAGGTCGTCTACCGACGGAATTGACGTGCGAATGACGCGAATGACGACGGCGACTGATCCGAGGGTGCGGAACGCGCTGCAGCGAAAACGGGCGACGCCGTCGATGACGTAAGAAAAATCGAGACCTTGCGTTACTGCTTGATCGAGCGAATTGGCGACACCGCGTGGGGCTATGGAGCTGACGGCGGCGGCGGTTTCTTCAGCGGTGAGCGGCGGGCTGTCGACGATGCGCAATTCGCCGGCCAGGCGCAGACGAGGAGGCGCACCAGCCTGCAAATGCAGGTCGGAAGCGCCTTGTTGGACCGCGAATCGAAGCAGTTTTTCGATTTCCATGGCCGCATGGTACCACGGGGTGGAGGTCGCCTCAACGCCGAGCGGCCGGCAAGGGGATGATCGTGGAGATCAGACGAAGAATCGTCGGAAGGTTTAGATTGGCTTGGCGACGTTGGGATTCTGCTGATCAATCATTTGCGTGGCCGCAATGCTGTCTTTTTTCGTTTCCGGCTGCGTGGTTGTGGTGGTTTGGCGCGGACCTGTTTGCTGCCACCATCGGTCGGCGTCTTGCCGCGTCCAGGGGCGCGACATTGTTAATGCAGAGAGCGCTTCGGCCAATTCGGCGGCGCCTTTCGGACGGTCGTCGGGAGATTTCGCCAAGCACATTAGCAGCACGCGCTCGAATTCCGAGGAGATTTCACGGCTCATGCGGCGAGACGGCGGCTCGGGCGCGTCCATGACATGCTGTTGCAGAATTTTGAGCACGTTTTCGCCGTCAAACACTGGGGTACCGGTCAACATGAAGTAACCGACGGCTCCCAATGAATACAGATCACTGCGGACATCGATTTGCTGCTGCTGAATTGCTTCGGGGGGCATATAGAGAGGCGTTCCGGTGAGCGAACCGGCTGTGGTGAGCGTGGAATCTTTACGGGAGTCCAGCGCTTTGACCAAACCAAAATCGAGGAGCTTCACGAAGTCGGACAGGCCACCGCGCTGCGTCAGAATAATGTTCGCAGGTTTAATGTCGCGGTGGATTAAGCCGATGCTGTGTGCCTCGGCCAACGACCCGCAAACCTGCTGCAGAATCGAGATCACACGACCTTCGGGTTGTGGGCCATGTTGCTTGATCAGGTCCTCCAGATTGATCCCTTCCAGATATTCCATGGCATAATAAAAAATGCCTTCGGGCGTGCGTCCGTAATCGTAAATGGCAATAGTATTGGGATGAGTCAAGCGGCTGGTGAGTTGCACCTCGCGTTCGAAGCGCGCAATGGTTTGGTCATTGGTTTTTTCGAAGCCCAAAAACTTGACTGCCGTGGGACGCTGCAGCATATCATGATGGGCGCGGTAAACGACGCCCATGCCGCCTTCTCCGAGCTTTTCGTCCAACGTGTATTGGCCCAAATGTTGCGCTTTAAGCGCGGCACGTCGGGCTTCTCGGTTCGCGCGTGCCACGACAATGGTGAAGATAAAAATCGCCACTGCGGCCGCAACGAGAAGCGCAAACATTCCCCAAAACGCTCGCCGCAGCACATACAACGGGTGGAATGCTTCGGCGACATCCTGTTCCGTGCAGACGCCGATGCCGGCATCGTTCAGCCACGTCCAGGCTCCAATGACCGGGACACCGCGGTAATCGCGATAACCGGCGACATCGACAGCGGTTTCGCCACTGGCGGCGGACGAGGCCATGCGCGTCAGCGGCTGATCGGCCCGGCGCAGAGCCGGGCGCTCCCCGGTCGTCAGATCGACACCCGGATCGCGCAGCTCCAAGGTGAGGATTGATTTTGAGTCGGGCAGGTCCGCCAACAAACCAATTTGTTTCAAATCGTCGTCAAAGCGGCTTTCGCTAAGCATCAGCCCATCTTGGCTGAAGGCGTAGGTTTCACCGGTTTGGCCATTTTGAGCCACATGCAAGATGCGGGTGAAATCGATGTCGGGTCGAATGCGGAGTGCCAACACGGCAACCACGCCGCCATCTTGGCTGCGCAGCGGTGCGGCTGTGAACATTGTCGGGAGATTTGCTTTTGGCTCACCATGTTCGTCCATTAGCAACAGAATGCTGCGGAAGGGCCGCGAAACGGCGGCATTGCCGGTGGCTACTTGCGCAAAAAAATCTTTTTGATAACCCGCCAAGGTTTTGCCGACGGGCGCATCTAAGTCGGCGGCGAGGACGACGGATTCAAGAGAGAGCACAAAGTAGCCGGAATAATCAGCCAGCGCAAGCTGTGATTTCAATCGGGAACGGAGCATGTCTTGTGCTGGAGATTGCAGAAGTGCCCGTCCAGGGTCGCCGCCAGTTTTTTCTGCTGCGAGCAGTTGACGCACTGCGGGAAGAATTTGTTCGTCCTGGGCGATCAGTTGGACATCAAGAGCTTGCTCTTTCCTCCAGATGCGCAACGCGGCGATGTCGGCGTCG
>DASXPQ010000309.1:0-3108 GCA_036493575.1 Pirellulales bacterium | reverse complement strand
AGAAGGCGGTCAGGAGCCTCCAGAGCCGCGCTCCGCCTGCCGACACGAACGCCGGCCTTACTTGCGAGGCGTTGGGTGTTGCGTGCGTTTTTGTGCTTTGCGCAGTTGACTCTCCCAGCCGCCGAGTCGTGGGAAAGTACGTTGAACCGAATGCCACTTCAGCCTGCCGTTACCGAATTGAGCAGAACGAACTGTGTGGATGTATTGCTAAGGGCATTTCAATCGAATGAGATTGTGAAGGCATTGATTTTCATGCCGGGAGCAACGGATGAGTTCTATATGTTCAAGCGAGCTAACGCGCAGTTGACCAATGCATCTTCGACGTTGCTCGATGCAGTCAATGCCCTGACCAATCAAACTTTGATTCAGGCCACCTTTCGTTCGCCTTTCTTGCTGCTCCACACCGCTGAGGATCCGCTGGAGGTTTTAGTGGCGGTTGAACCTCAGGGAGCGGTGGAGAAACTACGAAACAGCCGGTTTGTGGTGCATGGAATTTATAATGATCGAGATTGGGATTTTGTGCAGCCAATTCTGTGCGACAGCGTCAAGGTCGATATTCGCCCATGGCGGTATAGCCGAGCTTCGTGGCATTTTTACCGGCACAGCTTTGCGGCCTGGAATTTGACCGGGTGGGAGGCATTGGAAGCAGTGGCCTTCGCCGGAAAAACAAGCTTTACGGTACGACGAAAGTCGCTGGTGGATTTCAGGCAAATTGAGGTGGAATTCAAGCCGGATCCAAGAGTCAGGTCCGTGCCAACTTTGGAGTTTTTTCCGCGTTAAATCGCACAGTTTCAGGACAAAGCGTCTTGGAAGTGGACTTTTCGGGTCGTGGTGAAGGAGCAAACTGACGAATTCCCCCAAAAAAGAAAGCGATTCCCATGGCATACGTGCTGCTTGGAAGTGCGACATGCGAACGGCACGGAATCAGCAACACCCTGGTTCCGGGTCTCCCACCGCTGTCGTCATCACGATGGCAGCGAACAGGCCTACCTTTACTCTGCCAGGTGCTGTGCCTTCGGCATAGCGCGCTTCTACTCCTTGGGTTTGGTTCTGGCGGCCTGCGAAAGCAGGCCGCCAGTCTTTTTGAGGACTTCACCCCAGCCATTCGGCGTTGTTGTGCACGCGCTTCCAGCTAAGTTTTACGTGTCCCGACGGAACGACTTATGTCAACGACCCTCACATGGCAGGACATTTCGCTTCGGCTGCTTCTCGCATTCGTTGCCGGGGCCTGCATCGGCTTCAATCGCGGAGAACATGGCCGGCCTGCCGGCCTGCGAACGACGTTGTTGGTTTGCCTCGCCGCCTGCATCTCGATGCTTCAGGCAAACCTCTTGCTTGGCACCGTTGGAAAGAGATACGACTCTTTCGTCAACTTCGACGTGATGCGCCTGCCCTTAGGGATTCTCACCGGCGTCGGTTTTATTGGCGGCGGAGCGATCCTGCGCCGGGACAATCTGGTGTTGGGTGTTACGACCGCAGCGACGCTTTGGTTTGTCACAGTGATGGGTCTGTGTTTCGGCAGCGGACAAATAGGGCTGGGAATTGCCGCCTGGGCGATGGGCATGATTGTGCTTGCCGGTTTGAAGGAAATCGAAAAACGGTGCAAAGAGGATCGGCGCGCCACTATGACGCTTCTCACCACCGCCGAGGGCCCAAATGAGAGACAGCTTTCGGACAATCTCCAATCGCACGGATTTACAATCGCATCTTGCGCTGTCGTCTATGCGGAGGAGCGGAATCGCGAGCTCACTTGTGAATTGCGATGGCGCAGCAAGCGGCAAGATAATTTGCCTCCGGCGTTCTTGAAGGAGCTTGCCGAGAAGCCGGGTGTTTTAAAGCTGGCGTGGGAACCTAACCTGGGTCGCTGACTTTCTCGACGGGCTCCTTTTCCGGCCGGAAAGCGATGATGCTGAGCGGCGGCAAGGTAAACTCAGCGGAGTACGGTTTGCCGTGGCATTTATGCGCCGTGGCCATGACTCCGCCCATATTGCCCACATTGCTTCCGCCATACATCGCCGCATCGCTGTTGACTACTTCAAGCCATTTGCCGGGCTTGGGAAGGCCAACGCGATAGCGAAAACGCGCAACAGGGGTCAAGTTGAGGATCACGGCGACGGGTTCTTTGCCTTCGGGATCCTGCCGGATGAACGAAAGGACGCTGGCTTCACGATCGGAAGCGTCAATCCAGTAGAACCCCTGCGGATCGTAATCGTGTTTCCAAAGTGACGGCTCAGCCAGATACAACTGATTCAGATCCTGAATAAAACGCTGCAGGCCCTTGTGATAAGGACCTGTGGTCAGGAGCCACCAATCGAGTTCGCTATTGGCATTCCACTCGCCACTCTGGCCAAATTCGCAGCCCATGAAGAGGAGCATCTTGCCAGGGAAAAGCCATTGGTAGCCGAGCAGCGCCCGGAGATTCGCGAAGCGCCGCCAGTCGTCGCCGGGCATTCGGGCGAGCAGAGAGCCTTTCCCGTGGACGACTTCATCATGCGATAGCGGAAGGATGAAATTTTCGTGATGATGATAGAGCATCGCAAAGGTGAGATCGTTTTGATGGTATTTGCGATGAACGGGGTCATGCCCAAAATAAATCAGCGTGTCGTGCATCCAACCCATGTTCCACTTGAAGGAGAAGCCGAGGCCGCCAAGGTAGGGCGGGCGCGTCACCTGTGGCCAGGCGGTCGATTCTTCGGCGATCGTCATGACGCCGGGGAATTCAGTGTGCGTGATGTGGTTGAACTTGCGCAGGAAATCAATGGCTTCGAGATTTTCGCGCCCGCCGAATTGGTTGGGAATCCATTGGCCCGCTTTGCGCGAGTAATCGAGGTAAAGCATCGAAGCGACGGCATCCACGCGCAGGCCATCGATGTGAAAGCGGTCGCACCAGAACAGCGCGTTGGCCGACAGAAAATTCTGCACCTCGTGGCGGCCGAAATTGAAGATGAGCGTGCCCCAATCCTGATGCTCCCCTTTGCGCGGATCTTCGTGCTCATACAGGGCGGTGCCATCGAAACGCGCCAGCGCCCAATCGTCCCGCGGAAAATGGGCGGGAACCCAATCGATGAGGACACCGATGCCGGCTTCATGAAGCGCGTTGACAAGAAA
>DASXPQ010000308.1:0-6767 GCA_036493575.1 Pirellulales bacterium | reverse complement strand
AAGCGCAACCCGCTAGTAATGCATCAGCGAACATCACCCAAGACACGCTTGTTGACGGGGAGGCATTAACCCTTGTGTCGCTACACCCCAGCGTCGGCCGGCGGTTATTGTGGATTGCTCTACCGGCCTGCGCCTCGCTGCTTTTATTAGCGACAACCAATTATGTTTGCCAGGACGTGGCCGTCATACCGTTTTTGTGGGTCGTACCGCTGTCGTTGTATTTGGTGACGTTTATCATTTGCTTCGATCATCCGCGGTGGTATCGCCCCATGCTGTTGAGCGGCATCGCGCTGGGATTGCTCATTTTATCGGCCGGCGCGGCAGACGATTTGATCAGGTTGTTGGCCATTCCCAGAACCTACATCCTTGAGCTAGCGATTTATTTCAGCACGATGTTTTTTGGCTGTCTTGTTTGCCACGGGCAGCTCGTGCGCTTGCGGCCAGCACCCCGATTTTTGACCGAATACTATTTGATGATTTCTGCCGGCGGAGCTTTGGGGGGCGTATTTGTCGGTCTGATTGCTCCGCATATTTTCCGCACACATTTCGAATGGACCTTGGCGCTGGGAGCCAGCCTGATTGTTGTGGCGACAGTTTTGGCGGGAGGGATGGGCCGTTGGGCCGCAGCCCGATCGACACGCTCGGCCGGAAAGTGGCTGGGCTACGCGACACTCGCTGCGTCTTTGGCAGCAAGCACCTATTGGCTGGCGACGGAAGCCAGCGGCAGTTCCGATGCCATCTTTCGAGATCGAAACTTTTACGGCACGGTATCGGTCCTCGACAGCCGGCATGATGATCCGGAAATGCATCACCGAACATTTGTCAGTGGCATTACGCGGCACGGGCGGCAATTTATCGGGCCGGAAAAGCGGCGAATTCCGATTTCGTACTTCGCACCACACACCGGCATCGGCCAAACGCTCACTTATTTTCAAAATCAGCCCAACGCCCGCATTGGTGTCGTCGGGATGGGCGTGGGAGTAGTCGCCACTTATGCCAGGCCAGGCCAGTACATTCGGTTTTACGAAATCAACGATCAGGTGAACGACATTGCGCACCATTACTTCACCTTTTTGGACGATTGTGAGTGTCCTTACGACGTCGTGCTTTCGGATGCTCGCCTGGCCTTGGAGCGCGAGCTCGCCGCCGGACAATCGCAAAATTTTGACGTGCTGGCCTTGGACGCCTTTACCGGCGACGCTCCGCCGGTGCATTTACTCACTGACGAAGCATTCGGCATTTATTTAAAGCACTTGAAGCCAGACGGTGTGATCGTGGTGAATATCACCAACCGTTACATCAATTTGGCACCGGTTATTAATGCCGTTGCGAAAAAATATGGTTTTGGCGTCACCCGGGTGATGACCGATTATGATGATGCAAAGCTCTTGTATCGGACCGATTTCATGATGCTAACTCGGAACCAAAAGTTTCTGGCTACGGTTCCACCAGTGCTGATCGCCGAATACCTGCAGCCCGATTATGAAGTGCCGCTGTGGACCGACAAGTTCAGCAACTTGTTTAGCATTCTGAAGAAGTAGGGGCTTTAAATCTTGGCCCGGGCGCGGCCGCTCTCGCGCCGCTTTCTTGCGGCGCCGCAAATGTCAAAGTGGCGGAATAAATATCGCGAGTGGCCAGCGTGGAGGGTTGCAGCCGCTGGGGTTTCGGCGGAAGCTATTTAACAGCGGATTGGGCAGGGAGCGGGACAACTGCAAAAAAGTAATCAAGGAGGTTGTCATGGCTACGATGCGCGTGGCGCAAGTTTCTCGACCGAAGGGGCCGCTAGAAATTGTCGAGCGGCCAATTCCAGAACCGGGTCCGGGAACGGTTCGAATCAAAGTACAGGCCTGCGGGGTCTGTCACAGCGATTCGGTCGTTAAGGACGGTCTGTTTCCGAACATTCAATATCCGCGCGTGCCTGGACATGAGGTGGCGGGCGTCATCGACGCGCTGGGGACCGGGGCGGAGCCTTGGAAGCCAGGCCAGCGGGTAGGAGTCGGCTGGTTCGGAGGCAACTGCGGGCACTGTGATTTCTGCCGTCGCGGACAATTTTTTGCGTGCCAGGAAGTTAAGACCACCGGCATTTCGTTCGACGGTGGGTATGGGGAATACATGATTGCGCCGGCCAGCGCGGTGGCACTGATTCCCGCGGAACTGCCGCCGGTGGATGCTGCGCCGCTGATGTGTGCTGGGCTTACCACGTTCAATGCGCTGCGCAATAGTGGTGCACGGCCGGGAGAAACGGTGGCGATTCTCGGCTTGGGCGGCCTCGGGCATTTGGGAGTTCAATACGCAACCAAGATGGGCTTTCACACAGTGGCGATTGCACGGGGACAGGATAAAGGCCCGCTGGCGAAGCAATTGGGCGCGGCGATTTACATCGACAGCCAAGCGCAAGATCCGGCGGCGGAACTAATGAAATTAGGAGGCGCCAAAGTCATCATGGCCACCGTGACCGCCGGTGACGCGATGAGCGCGGTGCAAGGCGGTGTGGCCGCTAACGGCACGTTTGTGATTATTGGCGCTGCGCCCTCGATGCAGGTGGCGCCGCTGATGATGATTTCCAAAGCCAGCTCGATTAAAGGCTGGTACAGCGGGACTTCGATCGATTCGCAAGACACGTTGACGTTCAGCTCGCGGTCGGGAGTCCGATCGATGAACGAAACCTATCCGTTTGACCGAGTCGCCGAGGCCTACGAGCGAATGACCAGCGGCAAGGCGCGGTTCCGCGTTGTGTTGACGATTGCTTCGTGAAAGGCTGCGAGCCGCGAACTTAGGCGTTGCGGCCAAAGACAACCAGGCACATGTCGTCGCTTTGGGCGCGATTCAAGGCATGGTGCCTGACGTCGTCCAAAATGGCGCGGCCCATGGTGGTGGCGGTGTCCGCCGATTTGCTTAATTCCTTTTGCAAGCGCTGCAGCGTGTAGAGATCGTTGGCAGGATTGAGCGCCTCGCTGATGCCGTCGGTGAAAAGTGTGATCATCTCACCGGGCTGCAGCGCAACTTCGGTCGATTCGTACGTGATGCCCTCAGTCACGCCCAACGGGAGCCCGGCAATTTCCGGAGCCAGCTCCTCGACCACTCCATTAACTCGACGGATGAATGGGGGCATATGTCCGGCATTCACCATGACCACTTTATTGGTTTTCGGATCCAGCAATGACAAAACGAAAGTTGCGAAGCGGCCTTCCCAGCCGGCGCTGCAAAAGTTTTCGTTGATATGGTCGACCGCCTTCGAGGCCGTAGGTTCGCTGGCGAGGCAATAACGCACTTCGGCGGAAAGTTTGGCCATGACCAAGGCGGCCGCCACACCTTTGCCTGAGACATCGGCCAGGACCACGGCTACTCGGCCGTCGCGCAGCACAATGTAATCGTAAAAATCGCCACCGACTTCATTGGCGGCTTCGTAGAAATCAAAAAATTGATAACCCTCCACCGTCGGCGGCACCGTCGGCAGCAAGGTCTTTTGCACTTGCCGCGCTGCGTTCAAATCTGCTTGCACCTTCTGCTGCTGAAGTTGCTGTTCGTGAAGTTGGGCATTGTCGATGGCAAAGGCCCCCTGAGAGGCCACGCTGGCAAGCACGTCCAAATCTTCGTTGTTAAAGCGTGCGCGTTGATCGAGCGTGTCGATTTGAATCACGCCGAGCACGTTGCCTTCGCCGGTAACCAGCGGGGCACACATCATGGAGCGGATGCGAAAATCGGCGATGCTTTGGCTCAACTCAAAGCGGGCGTCGGTAGCGGCATCCGCTGAAAGGACCGCCTGCCGCTGCTTGATTACCTCGTTGATAATCGTGCGGCTCATTCGAGCGCCTTCTTCTTCCTTGCCTTGCCGCTGCTTGAAGGCCTTGGGGATCAGGCGGCCTTCTGGCGTACAAAGCACTACAAAGCCACGATCTGCCTGCGAGAAGATATTAAAGAGACTGTCGAGCACTTTCGGCAAGATATCGTCGAGTGCCGTCGCGCGGCTGAGGTTTTGTGTGATTTCGATTAGTGCCCGCAATTTGGTTTCCGGTTTGACGGCCAGGCGAGCGGTGTCGTGGGTATCAGACAGATCGATTTTCCACATCACCGTGCTTTGATCGACCTTCGCGCCGTCTTCGGCAACCTCAAACGGTGCGGAGACGTTGGCGGCGGTTAAGCCGGCCCCAAAATCGACGGTTGGCCCGGCGTCAGAATGGAACGCAAGTGAGTGGTCGCAGATTTTTACTTCGTCGCCGTCGCGCAGCGCTTGCGGCGTCTGCACCAACTGGCCGTTTACCAAGGTGCCGTTACGGCTGCGCAGGTCTTCGATGACGTACTGACCTTCGATGAACGAAATTTGCGCATGTTGGCGACTGACCGCCCCCTGATCCAGAATAATATCGCACTCCGGATGTCGGCCGAGAATCGATCGTTGCTCCGGCAATTGCAACCGCTCGCCGATGCGATCGCCGTTCAAGTATTCTAAGAGAGCCATAGACCAACGACCATGACTGAGACCGAAATGTAACTAGGCTGCCGCAACGCACTGACCTATCATAAAGTGCCGCGGGCATACATTTCCGTGGAAGCCTGCCTGCAATGGGATCGATTTTACGTAGGTTTTGACGGCAGCGTCAACGGCCTGCGACGTTTGCCGCCATCGATCGCAGAGCGACATGCACGCTTTTGCGCCTAGCGATTCTCTTGACGCACCGCGGAAACGGCCTTACGCTTAAACCGAATTCCTGGGGAATAGTGTAACGGTAGCACGCATGCCTCTGGAGCATGTTGTCTAGGTTCAAATCCTAGTTCCCCAGCTTTGTTCGTAACCTTGTTCGCGTGGAACGACCGCCCGATTGACAACCGGCGAGCGACTGCGATATTGAAAACTTGACTCACCGGTAAGCCCCCATCGTCTAGTGGCCCAGGACGTCGGGTTCTCAGTCCGAAAACCGGGGTTCGACTCCTCGTGGTACTACGGGGCCGCATTTTCTAGCGCCTTCTGGCAGCCATTTTTTCTCATAAAAATGGCCTATATTTGTGATATCCCTTTCGGGCCTGCGGTGGTGGTACGCATTGCCGAGTGAAATTACGACGGGACGTCGCCTGGCCGAGTTCCTTCGGCGTGTAGACCCGTTAGCTGTTTCAAACGTCGATGTTAATCCGGGCACAACTTCATGTGTGCTTTTGAATAATCGGACAACACATGGCTTTTCTTTCACGATTCATCGACGGGCAGATTCCTGAACAACTGCGCAGAGCCGGCGTTGATTTACACCGTCGAGCCCGCTTGATCGTTGCGTTCACTTTGGCATTGATTGTTTGGGCGCCGCTGTTCGCCGCCATTTATTTTGCGTTGCAGCTGCCATCGCTTGGTGAAAGCATTCTGGTTGCCGTAACACTCGGCTTGCTAAATTTGCGACTCATGCGGGCGGTGGGATCAATCAAATTATCTG
Source organism: Pirellulales bacterium (assembly GCA_036493575.1). GTDB lineage: Bacteria > Planctomycetota > Planctomycetia > Pirellulales > JADZDJ01 > DATJYL01. Next base: position 1,347 of record DASXPQ010000308.1, on the reverse strand, counting down.
GAAATTTAGTGGCCGGTATTTTTTTCGGATTGATCACATATTTGTGCGTTCGGAGCGGAGGGATCAATTCTCCAGCCGTCGCCTGGTTCATCGCGGTTCCTGTGTTGGCGACGATGATGCTCGGTTTCCGCAACGGTATGGTCTGGCTGGCCGCTACACTGGCGGCGATGCCGGTGCTGTTTGTCGAGCAGCGTTCCAATTGGCCAATCGCCTTAACGCTCGACACTAACCAGTTCACCATTTGGGGTTTGGCTGCCGCCGTTGGCATTACGCTGGTGATATACTCGCTGATTCTGATTTACGAAGGTCTCAAAGATGCTGCCGTCGATACGCTCTTAGCCGCGAATCGCTCCAAAAGCGAATTCTTAGCGAATATGAGCCACGAAATCCGCACTCCGCTGACGGCCATCTTGGGTTATACCGATTTATTGGAAAACGATGTGGAACCAATCGATCGGCAACGGCGTGCCGAAAATGTCGCCACGATCAAACGGGCCGGCGAGCATTTGCTGACCGTAGTCAACGACATCTTGGATCTTTCTAAAATCGAGGCCGGAAAGCTTAAACTGGAAGACGTTGAATGCGATCTACCGGAATTGCTGCTGGAAATCGATTCGATCATGCGACCGCGAGTGGTGGGCAAGGGACTTACGCTTGATGTTCGCCTGGCGACCGCCGTGCCATGCCGGGTTCAAACCGATCCAACTCGGCTGCGCCAGATACTGCTTAATTTGGCTGGAAATGCAGTCAAGTTTACTGAGCAGGGCCAAGTGGAGATTACCGCCGCCGTTCGGGACGAAGATGCGGATGCAATGCTGCACATCGATGTCCGCGATACAGGAATGGGAATGACGCCGCAGCAAAAGGAATCTCTGTTTAACCCCTTCACACAGGCCGACAGCAGCGTGACCCGTCGCTTCGGCGGAACTGGGCTGGGTCTGGCCATTTGCCGGCGACTGGCGCAATTGATGGGCGGCAGCATATCTCTGGAACAAACACTGCCCGGCATCGGCTCTTTGTTTCGCGCCAGCTTGCCACTGCGCGCTGTCCGCGGAACTCCTTGGACGTCCTTGTTAGTGCGCAGTCCGGTGGTTGAAGCAACGCCCGCAGTTCCCACGGCCCTGTGCGGGCGCGTTCTGTTGGCGGAGGATGGGCCTGACAATCAGCTCCTGATCACGTTCTATTTACGCAAAGCAGGGCTGGAAATCGATTCGATCATGCGACCACGGGTGGTGGGCAAGGGACTTACGCTAGACGTTCGCTTGGCGACCGCCGTGCCATGCCGGGTTCGAACCGATCCAACTCGGCTGCGCCAGATACTGCTTAATTTGGCAGGAAACGCTGTCA
>DASXPQ010000307.1:0-6164 GCA_036493575.1 Pirellulales bacterium | reverse complement strand
GCAGGGGCCCACTGATCGAACCGACTGTTGACGATCCACACTCATCATGGATCAGTTTTATATGGGACGGGGACGACGATACTCGAAATGTCGCCGTATTGGGTGGGCCGGCGACGGGCGAATTCGGCGCCAAGATGATTCGGGTGCCCAATACTTCTCTCTGGTATCGCACGGACCGTGTTCCGAATGATGCCCGGTTTATCTATCGTTTCGTCGTCAATGTTTCGGATGATTTGCTTTTACCTATGACCCCTGCCAGGGAAGACAAATACTTCAAAGAATATCCGCTACGGCCGGACCCGTTGAATCCGAACTCAGTGTCTGGGAATGGTTCGCGGGTGGAGCTTCCTGACGCCCTCCCGCAACCTTGGCTAGAGCCGATGGAGGCTGCAGAGCAGTCGAAGAATCGTGTCACCCCGATCACGGAGCAATCAATCCAGAGCAATCTCTTGAAACAGAAGCGGACTTTTCAGGTCTACACACCACCGAACTACGACAGAAATGGCGCACGGTATTACCTCTTAGTCCTGTTCGACGGCTTTGCCTTTACCGATCGCGACCAGATTCCGGTTCCGACGATTCTGGATAACTTAATTGTCGGAAAAGATTTTCCACCGCTTGTGGCTGTGTTCATAACTCAAACTGCGGATCGAAATAAAGAGCTGAGCTGCTCCGAGGCCTTTGCAGATTTTGCGGCCAAAGAATTGGTGCCCTGGGTGCGGAAGACTTATCACGTCGCGTCTGAAGCGAGCCAAACGATCGTCGGTGGCTTAAGTCTTGGCGGGTTGATGGCATCTTACTCTGGATTCAAGCACCCTGATGTGTTTGGCAATGTGTTGTCGTTGTCGGGCTCTTATCCTTGGGCGCCAGGCATGTTCGAAGGAACATCGGACCCAAATGATGAGCCCGGTTGGCTAACGCGACAGTATCTGAAATCGCAACAGCTGCCAGTGCGTTTCTTTGTCACTGCCGGTAGGTTCGAAAATACATTTCCTTATGGTCTGCTGGGAGAGAATCATCGTTTCCGTGATGTGCTGCAAGCTAAGGGTTACGTCGTTAAATACTCCGAGTTCAACGGGGGACACAACGCTATTAGCTGGCGTGGCCCATTTGTCGATGGGTTGATTTGGCTGACCAACAACCAGATCAGAAATTAGTGGATGGTTTGTCGCGCCGCAGCACAGTTAGGCTAGCAACAGTTGTTTGAGTTTTTTTTGTGGGAAAACCCAGACTGAAGGATTGAACAAATGGTCAGGCCTCGTGCCAGAGAATTGACTGACCGCGAATTGGAAGTCATGCAGGTATTTTGGAAGCACGGTGAAATGACCGTCGTCGAGGTCCGGCGGTTGTTGGCCGACGCCAGAGTTGATCGCGCCTATACAACGATTGCGACTTTAGTTCGGATTCTAGAGGGCAAAGGCTTCGTTAAAAAATTACCCGCCAAGGTCAGACCGTTTCAATTCCGTCCCATTCGGAATCAGGAAGAAGTTGTCGCACGAATGTTGGCTGATGTCGTGACTCGTGTGTTTCAAGGTTCTCGCGAGCAGTTGCTCTTGCAACTGCCCAAACAAAAGAAACTGACAACCAAAGAGCGTGCGGTCATGGTTGCGATTCTCAAGGAAGACAGCTCGGGAGCAAAACGAGATCCCATTCGTCGGTCGCGCGATTTGTGAGAGGATCATGTCTTGATAGACAGCGGATTAAACGACATGAATGACTTTTATCATAGTCATGTTGAGGAGAACGAAGTGCTAGACTTCGAGAAGCAACTGCGGAAACTTTCTCCCGTTCAACCGACAATTAATCGCGACGCGCTCTTTTACCAAGTCGGATACGCTGCAGGACGTTCTGCTGGCATTTCGCTTCGGCGATTGAATCAGTACATCTGGCATCGAGTTAATGGAACCGCCAATGTTGTGAATGCACCTGCTGGGGGATCGGCCGTTCGCCGGGTTTTCGTGGCCCTCGCTATCGGGCTGGGGCTGATCGTCGTGTTTGCGAAAAGCCATTACTTTCGTCCTCCGAGCGATCGCGCCGAGATCCTGAATGGTTTGCGTGACGAAATCAACGACAACTACGGCATTATGACAAATGGAACACCGCGCATCAATTGTGGTCCGTGTGCCCGCTTTGCCATTGCATTTCTGGAACAGTGGAATGCTCGCTTCTGCGCGAAGGTCAACATCGTCTGCATCATGTCTTCTGACGGGACTGAGTGCGGCCATGTCGTGCTGTCGCTGCCTAATGGCAGCTACTTTGACGGCGGCAATGGCGTCCTTTCGAAGCAGAAATTGCTCGGGCTGTACCTGCATTGCTCAATGAATGAAATGCATGACTTCAATCGAGAATTACTTGATCAACGAGTAGGCGGACTTAATCACGATCATTACCCGCAGTGCCCGAACTACTCCGACAGGCTTACCGCGATGTTGATCGAGAAGCATCTGGCACTTTTGCCAAGCGATATCGATCAGCATTCGATCGACGGCAATCGGTGAACGCTGAGTCGAGACTCGCTCACACAGCTGTTGTCCCCGGTTCGAGTCCGGGGCCGCCCACTCGCATATTTCCGATCCGTTTTCTTTTGCAGGCGATTTGCGGAGCGAATTGGCCTTCGATGAATGTGAGTTATTTTTCGCGGTTGGAAGGCGTCCGCCGTGATTTGTCCTTTCGTTGTCGCACTGTAGGGGTCACAGTGAGAATCGGATCGATCGTGTAACCGACGCATGTTCCCGGCCGCGAGCGTGAGTTGCTGACAATACGGGACGCATTAGCATTACGCAGCCCGCGAACTGCCTTCGGACGATGAGACCATGGTCGGATCGGCTACAAGATGGAATGAGCAATTCATCTCATTTAATCACGGTCACTTGACTTCTTCGATATCCGACAGGGCGTCGAACTGTCAAACTAGAGTGCATACTGAGCATTCGGCCGTAGGTACCTGTGGAAGTCCGAAGGGATCTTGAAACAACATCCCGTTCTGAGCTAACAGCCTATTCCAGAACCGTCTGCAACAGCTGACGGAACATAATCACTTTACAGCATCAACGATTGCTAAAATTGCCTGCCGAAATTCTTGTGGCAAATGCTGCCACACCTGTATGATTCTAGTCAGTTCTGAGTTGCTAAAACCAATTTGTGCCCCCTTGCGTGACGCTGCCATGGAATTTGGAGGACATCGTGTGTGGCGCGGATTTTGCATTTTTGCGTTTTTCTCGGGAAAATCGCACTCTGTCTGAGTCCTGTACCGCCCATTGTCACATAAACATTGCTGAAACTTAGCTTTAAGTTGCCTGTCGACGTTCGACAGTGCGGCGTTTTCTCTGAAGCGCAAAACGGTATATACCGTTTTGGCAATCTTCACAGGAGCATCGCACTATGCCGACTCCCACCAGCGCCGTTCCCAAGTACCGCAAGCACAAAGGGAATGGCTAAGCCGTCGCCACAATTGGCGGCACCGAAAGCTACCTTGCTCCGCATGGCACTAGGGCCAGTCACCTGGAATATGACGGTCTGATTGGCGAATGGATGGCTGCCGCCCGTCCATCGTCCAATCGGCGGACCTAACCATAGCCGAATTGTGCCAGCGGTACAGGAAATACGCCGAAAGCTATTACACCCGTTGCGCGATGACATACAACATCGCTAGCGCCTGTCACACGCTCCGGGAGCGGTATCACAGCACGCTGGCCAGTGAATTCGGACCATTGACACTAAAGGCCGTTCGCCGGCAATTTGTCGATGCTGGACATTCCCGCACCTATTGCAATCGGCTCCAGTGCTTCGATGCCCAGTGCTGAAGAAGGGGCAAATTCCTATATGCGGCATATTAGTTCAAACAAGGTCGGTCGTGGTATATAGGCAAAAACGAAGATGCTGTGTGACGTTAGCCACATCAGCCAACTGTGATACGGTTGCCATTAATGATGGCAAAAAAAGTGCTGATATTGTCGGTTCTGATTTCAAATCCAAGTCGCCTTATCTCAACGGCTAACCTCGATTACACGACATAGACTTCGCGATCGCCCATCGCTATCCCCTCAAACTCTTGTAATTGGGGGAGATTGTTAATACCTTATAAGATCGAAAAATAGTTGTTTCAGGATACTGACATTCGACGCAAAACACAGCAGCATTTCCCAACGATAAGCAACGAACGACGGGAATTCTAAACTCAATTTTAGTGTGCAGGCATGAGCAATCGCACGTTACTCGCAAGTATTTTGGGGCTGATGCTTGTGATCTTTACGATAGTCGGGTCGGTTTGGTATCTCCAAAAGCAATCGACCGAGCAGGCCAGAGACGCGACAAAAGATGCAATTCGCGAGGGGATTCACGAAGGTATCAACGAGGGGATTAACGACGTAGAACATGCCCCGGCAAAAATCGCGACCGATGTGGTTCACTCGGCGAGCGAAGCAGTAGGGATACCACAAAGCCAATCGCCCGCCAAAACCGACGGTGACCCTTCGAGTGCTCCACCCGCTTCCGATAGCGTCAAACAACCGGCCGACGCCGATCCTGTGGGGGCGTTGTTTCGGCTGGGGCATGCGGCCACCAAGGCGGTCGACAACGTCGGGCAAGATCTGTTAGCCCTGTCGCCGGAACAGTGCCGCCAAATTGGCAAAAAGACGCACGAAAAAATCTTGCAATCAGAGAAAGAGGCGAATCGGCCAAGCGATTTAAAGCGCCTCCAAGGTTTGCTCAAGCCAACTTTGATTGCCTATCATCTCGAACCGGACGACTTTCAGTTGACCATTCTTGAATCGGACGAGTTGAATGCGTTTTCGCATGTTGGTGGTTACATTTATTTCAACACCAAGTTGCTCGACCTGATGACTTCAGATAACGAACTGCAATTTGTTTTGGGCCACGAACTGGGGCATCTGCAGTTAAACCATTGCGCGCGGCGGATTACCTATGAAGCCCGGGCGGAAAGCGTTGTTGGCGACATTGGCCGCTTGTCGCAGTTGGCCTACAACCTGGTGGCCGTTGGATATTCCAAGGACGACGAATTCGCCGCCGATGCGTGGTCGTTCCGAAACATGCGCCGGCAGGGATTGCCCGATTCCGCCTCCTACGATGCTTTGCAGCACGTCGACGATGCACTGAAAAAAGAAAGCGAAGACGCACTAAAAAAAGAAAGCAAACCGGAGCAAAAGGATAGGTCGGCCGAGAAGAAAGATGATTCTCACGATGATCCCGCAAATCGAAAGTCGACTGGCCTGGCGAGCCGAACCGCGGAGGAAATTGCGAACCATTTTCGCACGCATCCGCCGCTGCAGCAGCGGATTGCCAAACTCAAAGAAATCAAACAATGAATTGGATTCGTTGCTCCAAAGTATAGAGGGCAGTTGGCGTGAAAAGTTTTAGACTTTGGTCGTTGCACCTGTCGGTGGCCATGCTTTTTCTGATGGCATTGAATTGCACAGTGGCGGCCGACAGCGACGACCCCATCCGCACGAATATTGTCAAGGCGCTGACTGCTCGCACGGCAGCGATCAATCAGGCAAACACCACCTTGGCCAAATCGTTCGACCAGGCAATTAACGATCTGTCCAGTGGAGGTTTCTTGGATGCCACCAAAGCGGTCATGGCGGAAAAAGACGCCTTTCAAACGAAAGGAAAGTATCCGCAATCGAATTTGATGGCGAACTTCCTGAGCGACTATGCCAATGCTCGCGAGGCAGCCAACCACGATTTGGCTCAAGCCTTCGACGATGCGGTGTCGGCATACACGCAACAACTGAAGGTCAAAGAAGCCACCGCGATTCGAGACGAAAAAACCAAATTTCTAGCCGCCGAAGAAAAGGCGATGGGCTCGATTGCCAGCAAGAAAGCCGATGCGCCGGCCGTTGCGACGGAATTCTTCAAGGATTTTACCTCCCGGTTTGATACGCGGATCAATCAGGTCGCCGCGTTGGATACTGCCGCCAAAAAGAAAGACCAACATCAAGCGGTGGTCAAGGAGTTTGACGAAGAGCTCTCAAAAAAAACGCTGAGTATCCATTTTCCCATTGTCGATGTTCAGCCTTTAACCGGTACGCAAAATCAGAATAACTATCGGCTAACCCTGAAATCTCCGCGTGAGATCGAAAGCATTCCGGAACAATGGAAAGCCATGCCAACGTATGAACTCCGGCTGAGCTCTGACGAAGTGC